>JBMOMS010000244.1:0-37816 GCA_049324895.1 Chloroflexota bacterium | reverse complement strand
CCCTTCAAGGTCGAGCGGCTGCCTGTATGAGTCTGTGGCACTTCGAGTGAGCGGAGCGGTCGATCACGATATGAACCTGGATCAGGAAACACGGATGCGCCTGGCGCATGTGCTCTGGCTTGGCGGCGCCCCCGACGCGGGGAAGACGACGATTGCCAAAAGCATCGCCGACCGTCATGGGCTGTCCGTCTACCATTATGACAGGGCCGACGCGGAGCATCTCCAGCGGCTGGCGGCAGACCTGCCCGAGGCCCGTCGATTCCTCGAAGCCTCCCTGGAGGAGCGCTGGATTCTGCCTACCCCGCAGGCCATGTTCGAAACCTTGTGTTTCCTGTTTCCCCATCGCTTTCGTCTGGTGGTGGAAAGTTTGCTCGAAATGCCCCGCAATCCCCCCATTCTCGTCGAAGGCTTTGGCTTGCTGCCTGAACTGGTCGCGCCCCTGCTTTCCGACAGACATCAGGTCGCCTGGCTGGTGCCGGGCGGGGAATTCAAATGGGCCTCGATGTCCAGACGCGGCAAACCTTCCTTTGCGTCAAAGACCAGCGACCCTGAAAAAGCCAGGTTGAACCTGTTCGCCCGCGACAAACTGTTGGCGGATCATTACCGCAGGCAGGCGTCTGCTTTGGGGTACAGGCTGCTCGAAGTCGACGGCTCACAGTCGATGGAGGAACTGACCAACGTGGTGGATGCACATTTTGCCCAATATCGCGCAGTCCTGCCCTAGTGCGGCGTTCAACCTTTCACGTACGACAACTTCTCGGTGATCAAGCCGTCGCGCAGACGGTACACATCCACGCCGCGGATGTGGCCGTCGCGGCCCTGGGGATCGCGCCAACGGTAGACCCAGCGCATGATGCAGCGATCTCCCGCGGCAAAGGTCTCCTCCGCCTCGATGTGCGCGGAGGCCGAACCGCGGAAAAATTCCTCCCAAAAGGCGCGCACTTCGACCTTGCCGCTGTAACGGGTTCCGTCGGGCGCGGGTTCGGTGTTCTCGAAGACCGTGTCCTCACTCAGCAGGGAGGTCATTGTTTCGAGGTCGGCGGCGTTGAGTGCGTCATTGAAGCGGCGGACGATCTCCAGGTTTTCCAATTCTGTGTTCATGGTCTGACTCCTGATACCGATAAGAGGGGGACGTCCGCTCTGTGCTGTGATTCAATCGAAACTGCTTTCCCGCCGACCCTTCTTCACGCCAGAGCGGATCTTCTTGGCCTTTAAGCGCTCCTCCTTCGAGGCCAGTGTGGGACGGGTGGCGCGGCGCTTCTTCGGCCTGTGCGCCGCCTTGCGCACCAGCTCGACGAAGCGCAGGATGGCGTCCTCGCGGTTGCCTTCCTGGGTGCGGAAGCGTTTGGCTTCCAGCACCAGCACCCCGTCGAGGGTGACGCGCGAGCCGCCGAGACGCACCAGCCGCGCCTTGACCTCCTCGGTCAGGGCGCTGGATGCGCGCACATCGAATCGCAGCTGCACGGCGGTCGCCACCTTGTTGACGTTCTGTCCGCCGGGGCCGCTGGCGCGGATAAAATCGATCTGCAGCTCGCGCTCGTCGATGGAAAGGGTGGGGGTGATCTCAAGCATGTCCCCAGTATAACAAGAACCCGGGCAGTTAAAAAACACCTCCCCCAAATTCCGATCTTTGGTGTCTCCCCTTAAAACACCTCCCCCAAATTCCGATCTTTGGTGTCTCCCCTTAAAACACCTCCCCCAATTTCCGCTTTTTGGAAATTGGGGGAGGTCGGGAGGGGGCGGGCCTAGAACATCATCGCATTGATCTGGTCGATCGATTCGCGCGTGGGGCGCAGGTCGGCATCGGCCAGGCGGTTGAGCGGGGTATCCACCAGGTTGTAGGTGTCGGTCAGGGACGGCTTGCTCGGCTCGACGTAGATCAGGCCGGTGATCAGCCAGTTCTCGCGCTGGGCCTCTTCGAGCATCTTGAGGGCCTCCCAGCGGTGGGTGGGATTGTAATCCTTGTCGAGATTCTTCAACACGATGGTCGAGCCGTCGTGCAGTTCCACTTCGCGGATCTCGCCATCCTGCATGTCGGCTTCGAGGATGATCTCCTGGCGGGCGGGGACGAAGGAAATCTCGTGCAGGGGCGCTTCATGGTCCTTGCCCCAGGTATAGGAATGCACCGCGTTTTCCTGGTTGTTGAAGGTCACGCACGGGCTGATGATATCGAGCACGGCGATGCCGTTGTGCGCCAGCGCGGCCTTGAGCAATTCCTTGACCTGCTTGGGGTTGCCCGCGAAGGAGCGCGCCACAAAGGTGGCGTTCGAGGCGATGGCCTCCATGCAGATGTCGATGGGCAGGTACTGGTTGACGCCCTGCTTCTTGAGCGAGAGGCCCACCTCGGCGGTGGCCGAGAACTGGCCCTTGGTCAGGCCGTACACGCCGTTATTCTCGACGATGTAGACCATGTTCACGTTGCGGCGCACCGCATGTTTGAACTGGCCCATGCCGATGCTGGCCGTGTCGCCGTCGCCCGAGACGCCGATGCCCTTGACGGTGTGGTCGCCGAACAGGCCGCCCGTCGCTACCGAGGGCATGCGCCCGTGCAGGCCGTTGAAGCCGAAGGAGCGGTTGAGGAAGTAGGTCGGCGATTTGCTCGAACAGCCGATGCCGCTGAACTTGGCCACGCCGGCAGGCTGGATGTTCATCTCGTACAGGGCCGAGACGATCTGGTTCGAGATCGAGTTGTGTCCGCAGCCCTGGCACAGGGTGCTGGGGTTGCCGCGATAATCGTTCTTGGAAAGGCCGACGGCGTTGACCTGGACGTTCGCGCCAGCCATGGGAAGGGTGTCAGTCATGTCAATATCTCCTTGTCACCGCTGTTACTTCTTCGCCGACTTTTTGGCGGCGGCCTTCTTGACGGGTTTCCTGGCAGCAGCCTTCACGGACTTCGAGGCGGGTTTGGCCTTGACGACTTTTTTGGTCGCTGCAGCTTTGGCTGCCTTGACGGGGGCGGGTTTCCTGTACTGCGCCAGGATGCCCTCGCGCACCCATTTCGCCGAGGCGGGCATGCCGTCGCCGTAGGCCACCGAGACCAGCTTCGTGGCCTGGGTGGGATATTCCAGCGTCAACAATTGGTGCATCTGGCCGTCGCGGTTCATGTCGACCACGAAGACCACCTCGTGCTTTTCGATGAACTTTTGGACGTCCTTGTTGAAGGGCAGGGCGCGCACGCGCAGGAAGTCGGCCTTGATGCCGTTTTCCTTGTCGAGCAGGTAGCAGGCCTCTTCCACGGCGAATTCGGTCGAGCCGTAGGCGATGATGCCGATGGTCGCGCCGCGTTTCGCGTGCAGCACGGGAGCAGGCACGTACTTTTTGGCGGTTTCATATTTCTTCTTGAGGCGTTCCATGTTGCGCACCCACATGGAGGCGTCCTCGCTGTACTTGGCGTGTTCATCGTGGCCCGTGCCGCGCAGGAAATAAGCCGCCAGCGGGTGCTTGTTGCCCGGGAAGGTGCGGTAGGCGATGCCGTCGCCGTCCACGTCCAGGTAGCGGCCCCAGTTGCCCTTGAGCTCTTCCAGGTCTTTTTCCCACAGCACCTTGCCGCGGTCGAGCGGGGTGTCGGGATAGGCGAAGGGTTTGCTCATCCACTGGTTCATGCCCATATCCAGGTCGCTCATCACCAGCACGGGGGTTTGCAGGCGTTCGGCGATGTCGAGCGACTTCCAGCCGAACTCGAAGCACTCGTCCACGCCGCCGGGCAGCAGAATGACCTGCTGGGTGTCGCCGTGGCCCATGAAGGCGGCAAAACTCAGGTCGCCCTGGGAGGTGCGGGTGGGCAGGCCGGTCGAGGGTCCGATGCGCTGCACGTCCCAGATCACCAGCGGCACTTCGGCGTAGTAGGCCAGGCCGATGAACTCGGTCATCAGCGACAGGCCGGGTCCCGAGGTGGAGGTCATGGAGCGCAGCCCGCTCCAGCCCGCGCCGATGGTCATGCCGACGGCGGCCAGTTCATCCTCGGCCTGCACCACGGCGTAGGTGTGTTTGCCGTCATCACGCTTGCGCAGCATGGGCAGGAATTCATTGAGCGATTCCGCCAGGGAGGAGGCGGGGGTGATCGGGTACCAGGCGGTGAATTGCAGGCCGCCGTAGATCGAGCCGAGCGCGCCGGCGGTATTGCCGTCGGCCATGATCATGCCGTGGGTCTTGTCCATCGGCTCGACGTGGAAGGGATCGGTCTTGGTCAGGTTGGCTTTGGCCCATTCCGCGCCCGCCACGACGGCATCATAGTTGAGCGTGATCGGTTTTTCCTTGCCCTTGAAGTGGAAGGTCAGCGCCGAACGGATCGTCTCCAGGTCGATGCCGATCATCTGGGCCAGCACGCCCACGTAGATCATATTCGAGACCAGGTCGCGCAGGTTGGTGGGCAGGTCCTTCTGCTCGCGGATCAACTGCTTGATGGGCATGGGGTAGACGGTGATGTCGTCGCGGGTGACGGGCTGCTTGATATCGTCGGCGTAGAAGAACGCGCCGCCCGGCTGGACATCGGCCAGGTCACGGGCGAACGAATTGGGATTCATGGCGATGACGATCTCGCGCTCGTCGCGGCTGGCGATAAAACCATTCTTGTTCACGCGGATGGTGTACCAGGTGGGGAGACCCTGGATATTGGAGGGGAACAGGTTCTTGCCCGAGACGGGGATGCCCATCTTGAACAAGGCCCGCAGGATCGTGTTGTTGGCCGTGGAACTCCCCGAGCCGTTGACGGTTCCCACCGTGATGGAAAAGTCGTTCACGATCCTGGATGATTTGGATTTCTTTGTGACGGACATGCAATGCTCCTTTTCAATGCAATGTTATTTTTGTATGCTGCATCAATCTTGCGAAGTATGGCTGGGGTCAGCCGTGTTTCTGCAAACCAATGCCAGGCTGGCTGGCGCGCGGCGTCATTTTTTCGAGGAAGCCATCACCTGGAAGATCAAGTCGGTGTGTTCGGTCAGGGCGTTGAAGCCGGCCTCGTAGTCGCGCGAACAGATCGAATCGACCATCTTCTGGTGGTATTGCCAGACTTCCTCCAGGTAGTTGAAGTCGGTGTAGAAATGCAAGCCGACCGCCTCATACGCGTCCCAGTAGGCTTCGAGCAGGCCCATCACGAAGGGATTGTCGAGACGGCGGTAAATTAATAAGTGCAGTTTGCGGTGTTCGCTGTGCGGGATTTCAGGCTGCGGGCCGTGCAATTTTTCCCAGGCGCGGGCCAGCAGGCTGCGCAATTCGGCATGATCCTCCTCGGTCAGTTTGCCGACCGCTTCGTGCCAATAGGCGCTTTCGAGGTGGCGGCGCAGGTCGGCGTACAGGTCGAAATTCCCCTTGTCCAACTGCATGGCGTATCCCAGGCTTTGGGTGACTGCGGGGCGGAAGGTGTAGGCCAGGCGGCGGATGCCCGTCCTCGGACGGACGTCGACCAGCCCCAGCGCGCGCGCCACCTCAAGCTGCTCCCGCAGCGAGGCGACACTGACACCCAGCTCGCGGCTGAGCTCCGTCAAAGCGGGCAGGTTCTGCGCCTCGACCTCCTGGTGGTTGGCCAGGTAGCGCATGAATTCAGAGAGGGCGTCCATACCATTTTTTTCTCGTAACATGGTCATCACTTCAATTAATCAGATTATTCATATTATTCGTAGGATTGGAGTATACGACCGCTCAAGGCGCGCGTCAAGGGTATGGACAGCCATTCCGCCCCGCCCGTGAACTGTGGATGTTTTTATCCCCGCTACTTCGTTCCCGTCTCGATCAACAACAGCAAATCCTTCAAATATCGTTCCGAAAACTCAAAGACGACCACGTCGGGCTGCTGCTCATCCACCCAGGAAAGGTTCCACAGTCCGCCCGCGATGTAGTTCTGCACGTACACCCCGCGGCTGAAGTGTTCGCCCAGCAGCGGGATCACGCGGAAGAAGAACGAATCGTGATACAGCGCCAGGCGCGGCAGGCTGGAATCGGGATTGTATGAAAACATCAGTTTGCGCCCGCCGACGGTGACGTTTTTGTACGTGGTGTGACTCTCGTACTGCGGCGAGAACTGGATCCTGGCCTCCTCGTACAGGCTCGCGCCGATGTTCTCCGCCAGGTCGAGATGTTCGGGCGCGCGCGTTACAACCTTGAAATCGGACATTGGATGCGGGGCCAGGTCTGGATGGGTCTTTTGCAATTCGGCCATGAGGACGGCATAGGCCAGGTACGTGCCGTAATCGTTCCAGTGCGTGTCGGTGGCGTAGTAGATCTCGCGTTCGGCCCTGGCCGCCAGCAGGGCGGGGCGCAGGTCGAGTAGTTGTGTATGTCCGTGTTGTCCCAAATACTCCACCAGCTGCTCCAACTTGGATTGCTCCCCGAGGACAGGCACCTGCGCGGGGACGCGTTCGGGGTAGATGCTGTTCTTGTTGGGCGGCACGACCACCACCAGGGTGATGCCCTGCTCCGCGTAACGCGCCGAGAGTTTGTCGAGGCCCTTCTGGATGCGCGCCAGTTCCTCTTCCGTGAACAGGTCGGCCTTCTGGTAATCCTCGATGTCGCTTTCGGCGGTGTAGACCAGCCAGCCTTCGTCGCCGACGATGACCTTTGGAAAAACGCGGTCACCCAGCCGCAGTCGCAGGTCCGCCACAAGGGTGATTAACCTGCCGCGCGGGTAGAAGGACTCCTCGATGGCCTGCGGGTCGAGGGCCAGGGTTCGCAGCGGCAGGACCAGCATTCCGAGAAAGAGCGCAATGAAGAGGAAGGGATAATATTTCCTGAGCATGTTAGAAATTCCCATAGATGCCGGGCAGGAATTTGCTGTTGGCCATCATACCGACTGCAAGCACGAAGAGCGCCAGCAGGAGCAGGTCGCCCGCCACGCGCAACGGGAAGGCCAGGCGCGGATGCGCATCCAGGCGTTTTTGCAGCCAGGGAGCGATGGGCAGGGACAGCGCGACCGCCGCGCACAAAGCCAGCAGGAAGCTGGGTTCGATGAAGGGCAGCGGGGTCGTCTCGCTGAACGGCAATCGAATGGTTTGTTGAATGTTTCCGAACATCAGCCGCAGGAAATCCCAGGCGTAGGCCAGGCTGGGCGCGCGGAAGACCAGCCAGGTCAGTAAAAGTGCGGATAACGCATACACGTGGCGAACGGGCCTGAGCAGGTCGCGCTTCCAGCGTGACGTGCTTTGCAGCCAGCGGTTGAGGAACAATCCTTCCATTACCAGGAAAATTCCGTGCAGCAGGCCCCAGGCGACGAAGCCAGCCGTCACGCCGTGCCACAGGCCTGTGAGCAGGAAGACGATCAGGATATTGAGCGACTGGCCCACCACGGGCAGGCGTTTTCGTTCGAGCGGATAGAAGACGTAATCGCGGAACCAGGTGGATAGGGAAATGTGCCAGCGCCGCCAAAAATCCCCGATGCTTTGCGCGATGTAGGGATCCTTGAAGTTTTCGATGAAGCGCAAGCCCATCATGGCGGCCAGGCCGAGGGCCATGTCGGTATAGCCCGAGAAGTCGAAGAAAATCTGCAGGGCATACCCGATCAATCCCAGCCAGGCCCAGGCGGGTGTGGAGGCTTCCACGGGCAGGGCAAAAACCGCGTTGACCAACTGGGCCAGCACATCAGCGATCAACACTTTTTTGGCAAACCCGCGCAGGAAACGGCGGGCGCCGTCTGCAACCTGCTGGGGGTCGAGGGTCGGGGCAGGCAGCGACTCGGCCAGGCTGCGGTAGCGGACGATCGGTCCGACCGGCAGTTTGGGGAACATCAGCACGTAGAAGGCAAAGGCGACCAGGTTCCGTTCGGCTTTGACCGCGCCCTTGTGTACGTCCAGCAGGTATGAGATGAGTTGAAAGCTGACGTAGGATAATCCCAGCGGAAAGGTCAGCGCCCCCAGCCAGCCGTTGACCCTTTCGGGGAGGAAACGCTCCAGCCCGAGGAACAGGTCCATGCCATAGGCGGCAAACAGTTTGAAGGCGGCCAGCAGGCCCACGTTCAGGATCAGGCCGAGGGGCAGCAACCATTTGGCGGGTTTGTCCTTCAGGCGCAGTCCCAGCCAATAGTTGAGCAGGATCAGCCCAATCATCCAGGCCAGGTTGGCGGCGCTGCCCCAGGCATAGAACAACAGGCTTCCCAGAATTCCCACCACGGGCCGCCAGCGCGGTTGGGCGAAGAAGTAGGTGAGCAGGAAAAACGGCAAAAACAGAAACAGGAACAGGGCGGTATTGAAACTCATGCGGCGGCCTCGGGCGCAATTATATACCGCACTCGGTCACAAGTTGCGCTTTTGATCCGCTCGAAAAAGAGGCGCAATTTGTGGCCGCGCTGGGTATAATGGACGGACTGTTGCCCATGAATCCATCCGACCTGCTCCGCCGCTTCCAAACCCTGCCCGTCCTGCTGTTGATCCTGGTCAACGTCATCGTCGGCCTGTTCACCTTTCGCGATTATGGCTATTCGATCGATGAGCCGTTCTTCTACGGATACGCCGACGCCATCGGTTATGCCTACAACCCCGCCAATTGGTTCAGCGGGGATTTCGACCTGGAGGCCAATGCCTACGGCCCCAGCGCATGGGATCACCGCAACCGCGGCCCTGCCTACCTGCTGTTCACGCGCGGGCCTGCGCACCTGCTCCAGGCCATCGGCTTGGACCAGGCCTCGGCCTGGCACCTGGTCAATTTCCTGAGTTATCAGGTGGCGGTGTATTTCTTCTTCGTGCTGGCCCGCCGCTGGCTGGGGACCTGGGCGGCGTTCTTTGCCACCCTTCTCTTTTCCACCCAGCCCGTGCTCTGGGAGCATGCCTTCATCAACCCGAAGGACCCATCCTTCCTGTTGTTCTTCCTCCTCTCGTTGGAATTCGGCCTGCGCATGGCCGACCAGCTCGCCAACGCCCCGACGGATGAGCGGCCTCTCCGAACCCTCGGTCGCGTCGTCCTGCCTGGCATTCTGCTGGGGCTGACCACCAGCATCCGCATTTTGGGGCCGCTGGCGGCCGTCCTGGTTGGGCTGTACTATTTACTATTGAAGAAACCGCGGCGCATCCTGTGGTTCATCCCGTATGGCTTGGTGGCGCTGCTTGCCATGTATGTATCGTGGCCCTACTTGTGGGAAAACCCGATTCAGAATTTTCTCGGCACCCTGAACTTCATGGCCGATAATCCGACCACCCTGCGGGTGTTGTTCAACGGCGAGTTGTACCGCGCCGATCAATTGCCCACCCGCTACCTGCCCATGATGATGCTGCTCACCCTGACCGAGCCGGTCTGGCCGCTGGCCGCAGTGGGCGGGATCTTCGCCATCCTGCGGGCGCGGCGGCGCGACATCGAGTGGAAAAGCCTGCTGGCGGCCTTCCTGTGGCTGGCCCTGCCGATGGCCTACGTGCTGGGGATGCGCCCGCCGATGTACGACGGCTTTCGTCATTTCCTGTTCATTGTTCCGCCGCTGTTCATTCTGGCCGGGCTGGGCGCGGATGCGCTCTTCCGTTGGGCGGCTTCCCTGCGGCTGCAAGGATTGCTGGCCCTGGTCCTGCTGCTGCCCGGCCTGTATGCCGGCTTGAGCCTGCATCCGTACCAGTACACCTATTACAACCTGTACGCGGGCGGCACCCGCGAGGCCGCTTATCGATTCGAAACCGATTACTGGCTGACCTGTTATAAAGACGCCATGGGATGGCTCAACCAAAACGTGACGGAGGGTCGGATCGTGTTCGTCAATCGTGAAGGCTACATTGCCGCCTATTACGCCAGGCAGGGCCTGGAGGTCGTCGACCTAAGCCGGCGCTCCACGCTCCAGGCGCAGACAGGCGATTACCTCCTGCAAACATCCCGCGCCGATCCCGGCATCCGCAAGGCCCGCGAGGACCCTGCCGCCATCCTCATCGAACGCCAGAACGCCATCTTTTGCGCCATTCGACCCTACCCATGATGATCACACACCGCGAACGCATCCAAACCTGTCTTGCGGGCGAATTGCCCGACCGTCCGCCCGTTGCCTTGTGGCGGCATTTCCCTGTCGACGACCAGACCCCCGAAGGGCTGGCTGCTGCGACCCTGCGCTTTCAACGCGACTACGATTTCGACCTGGTCAAGGTCACGCCTTCCTCCTCCTTCTGTCTGCGCGATTGGGGCGTGGAGGATGAATGGCAGGGCAACCCCGAGGGGACGCGCACTTACACGAGGCGCGTCATTCACGACCCGCGCGATTGGGAATCCCTGCCCGTGCTGGATCCCGTTTTTGCGCCGCATCTCTCCGCGCAATTGGCTTGTCTCCGTTTAATCCGCGCGGAACTGGGGCCTGGGACGCCCATGCTCCAGACCGTGTTCAGTCCGCTGGCGCAGGCCCGTAACCTGGCGGGAGCGGATACACTGCTGGCCCACCTGCGCCTGTATCCCGAGGCCGTGATGAAGGGTCTGGCGACCATTGCAGAAACCACCCGCCGTTTCGTGGAAGCATCCATGCAGACGGGCATCGACGGCGTGTTCTACGCCATCCAGCATGGACAGGCACACCTGCTCGGCCTGGATGAATATCAGCGTTTCGGCCTGCCCTTCGATGGACAGGTGCTCGAACCGACCCGTGACCTGTGGTGCAACATGCTGCACCTGCACGGGCATCACGTTCACTTTTCATTGGTGGATGCCTTCGAATTTCATATCGTCAACTGGCACGACCGCGAGACTCCGCCCACGCTCTCGGAGGCGCAGCAGACCTTCAAGGGTGTGCGCTGCGGCGGCCTGAGACAGGATACGCTTGTATACCGGGACCCGGCCGAGGTCCGAAAGGAAGCCGCCGATGCCCTCCGTCAGACGGGCGGCCGCCGCTTCATCCTCAGCACGGGTTGCGTGGTTCCCATCCTGGCCCCGCACGGGAATTTCATGGCGGTTACGCAAATGGCGAAGGAGGCCTTATGACCCTGCGTGTCATCTCCGGTGAAGCCCGCGGACGCAAGCTCAAGTCCGTGCCGGGCGATACCACCCGTCCCATCACCGACCGCGCCAAGGAGTCCCTGTTCAACATCCTGGCCGGCGACGTGGTCGACTCGACCTGGTGGGACTTGTTCGGCGGCACGGGCGCAGTGGGCATCGAGGCCATCAGCCGCGGCGCATCCTTTGTGCGTTTCAGCGACCGCGAACGGTTGGCGGTGGAAACCATCCAATTCAACCTGGCGCACTGCCGATTCGAGTCGCGCGCCGAGGTGCGCCGCGGGGATGCCTTCGGCCTGTTGACCGGCACGCCCGACCGCGCCTTCGATTACGTCTACATCGCGCCGCCGCAGTACAAGGATATGTGGACGCAGGCCCTCAGCCTGCTGGATGAAAACCCGGGCTGGCTGGGCGTGGACTGTGAAGTCATTGTGCAGATCGCCCCGCGCGAATATCAGGCCATGGAATTGTTCAACCTGGTCGAGTTCGAACAGCGCAAGTACGGCTCGACGCTGCTGGTGTTCTACGAGCGGAAGGTGCGTCCGCAGGAAGAATCGAAAGACTGAAAGGAGTCTTAATGAAACCCTGTCCCTTTTGTGCCGAGCAGATCCAGGAGGAGGCCGTCAAGTGCCGTTATTGCGGCGAGTGGCTGGATGGTCGTCCGCGGGCAGGCGGCGCGCCTGTGGCTTATTATGGCTATCGCAGCTACGAGTATAAATCGGAGCTGGAAATTTTTGGGTTGCCGCTGTTCCACATAGCGCAGGGCTACGATCTGCAGACGGGCCTGCCGCGCATTGCCAAGGGTGTGATCGCCGTCGGTAACATTGCCGTGGGCGGCCTGGCCCTGGGCGGGGTGTCGCTGGGCGTCATTTCGTTGGGTGGGGCCAGCCTCGGGTTGGTCTCGTTCGGCGGACTGGCGATTGGTATCCTGGCCGCGCTGGGCGGAGTGTCTGTGGGCGGCTTCCTGGCTGTGGGTGGTTTGGCGCTTTCACTGGGATATGCCCTGGGCGGACTGGCCCTGGCCCCGCACTTCCTGGGCGGCAACGGGTTCGATCCCGAGTTCATGCGGCTGCTGGAGCGTTTCTTCGGCGGGGGCCGATAACCAAGTCTTAACCTGTCGATTTGTCTATTCGTTTCGTCTGAACGCCATCTTGGGACTATAATAAATGGTTGTTCGTAAAAAAATTCACGGAGTTTTGTATGCCCCCATTCATCAATACACCCATTCGGAAAATAGCCATCAGCACCGGCGGCGGCGACGCCCCCGGCTTGAACGCGGTCATTCGCGCTGCGGCCCTGTCTGCGCTCCAGCGTGGCTGGGAGGTATATGGCGTCCGGGATGGTTTTCACGGCCTGTTGCTGCCGGAGGAATATCCCGATGGCGGTTTGATCCCGCTGACCCGCGAGCGTGTGCGCGGCATCACCCATCTGGGCGGAACGATTTTAGGCACCAGCAATCGCAACAATCCGCTTAAGTACCCGATCCCGCGCGGCGACGGCACCATCGAGGAAGTCGACCGCAGCGATGAGATCGTGCGCAGTTTCCGCCTGCACCACATCGACGCGCTCATCACGGTCGGTGGGGATGGCTCCCTGGCGATTGCCAGCGTGCTGGCCAGGAAGGGCCTGCGCCTGATCTCGGTGCCCAAGACCATCGACAATGACCTGGACAAGACGGACGTGACCTTCGGTTTCGACACCGCCGTCGGCTTTGCCACTGAAGCGCTCGACCGCCTGCACTCGACTGCGGCTTCCCACGGGCGCGTCATGGTCGTGGAGGTGATGGGCCGTTACGCGGGCTGGATAGCCTTGCACGCCGGCGTGGCCGGCTCGGCCGATGTCATCCTGATCCCCGAGCATCCCTACGACATTCACAAGGTCGTTGAAAAGATCAAGCAACGGGATGCGCGCGGCAGTAAGTTTACCATCGTGGTGGTCGCTGAAGGCGCCACCCCGGTCGGCGGTGGCCTGTCGGTGGTGGAACACGAGGCTGGCCGCGCCGAACGCCTGGGCGGCGTTGGCGAAAAGGTGGCGGCTGAAATTCACGCCATCTCGGAAAAAGAAACGCGCGTGGTTGTGCTGGGACACTTGCTGCGCGGCGGTTCGCCGACCGCCTTCGACCGCCTCACCGCGTTGCGCTTTGGGGCGGCTGCCGTCCGCGGCCTGGAGGAAGGCCAGGCAGGTGTAATGGTGGCCCTGCACCCGCCGCAGGTCAATTACGTGCCCATCGAGGAGGCCATGGGCCAGATGAAAAAGGTTCCGATGGACTCGGACATCGTCCGCACCGCCCAGGATTTGGGCGTTTCCTTCGGGTAAGCGCTTATGCTCCGCGGGTCGGGTGGGATGCTTCCTCTCCGGCCCGCGGGTGGAGTTTGCGTTGAATCCGCCCCGAACTGCCGCGTATCTGCCATGAGGTCCAGGTCCCGCCGCGCCGCCGTGCAAGACAACCTGCGCCAGTTTGTCCGCTGGTTCAAACCCGGGCTGGGGGTCAAGCGCTGGCTGGGGATGATCCTGCTGGGCATCACCCTGTTGGGATTGGGGCTGTCCATTCTGCTGCTCGATCTGTATCGAATGGAATGGGGGCATCCGTTTCTGCTTGAATTCCTGTCGTATGCCTCGCTGCGTTTTCTGCCACGCGAATTGCGTGTAGTCACTTTTGGCGGATTGGGCATCGGGCTGATTGCCTTGGGCATCTGGGAGTTGAACCGTTCGCTGTTGCGGCCTTTCATGCGGCCCGGCCGCGCCGTGGTCGATGAGCTGACCTCCTATCGCCGCCTGGAGCGCGGCCCGCGTGTGGTTGCCATTGGGGGCGGGCACGGGCAGGCCTCCCTGCTGCGCGGGTTGAAGGATCACACCCGTAACCTGACCGCCGTGGTCACGGTGGCCGACGACGGCGGCTCCTCTGGAAAGTTGCGCGAGAGTTTCGGCATCCTGCCTCCGGGCGACATCCGCAACTGCCTGGCGGCGCTCTCCAACGATGAAGCCATGCTGACCCAGTTGTTCCAGTATCGTTTCAGCGGCTCGCCCGGCCTGGACGGCCACTCCTTTGGCAACCTCTTTATCACGGCCCTGAGCGACATCACCGGCAGTTTCGAGGAGGCCGTGGCCGAGTCGGGGCGGGTCTTATCCGTACATGGCCGCGTACTTCCTTCCACGCTGCACAATGTCAGGTTGGTGGCCGACATTCAAATGCCGCACCTGGTCAACGAGGTGCGGGTGGAAGGGGAGAGCCGCATTCCAGAGATCGCAGGGCGCGTTCGCCGCGTGTGGCTGGAGCCGAACAACGCCCCCGCCTTTCCGCCCGTTTTGCAAGCCATTCTCTCAGCCGAGTTGATCGTCGTCGGCCCGGGCAGTCTGTACACCAGCCTGCTGCCCAACCTGCTGGTCGCCGATTTGTTGGCAGCCCTGCGCGCCAGCCGCGCGCTCAAGGTCTTCGTGTGCAACATTGCCGCCCAAAAGGGCGAGACCGAAGCCTATAGCTGCTACGACCACGTCCGCGCCCTGGAGGAACACGTGGGCGAGGACCTGTTCGATGTAGTGCTGTGCAATGACCGCTACGACGAGCGCCTGTCCGGTGACGTGGAGTGGGTGCGCGCCGATGAACGTTCCCAGCGCGACAACCGCCTGTACACCACCGACCTGGTGGATCATTCCCATCCCTGGCGGCACGACTCGATCAAGCTGGGCCAGGCGCTGATGAACCTGTTCTACGAACGCACCGGCCCGTTGAGCGCCTGATGAATTCCCGCAATCCGTCGGGAGCGCAACCGTCGGAGCATGGCCCCAGCATTCAGGATTATTTTCAAGCGATGGGAACTACGCGTTATAATTGTCTATATCGGTGCTTGTCTGCAAGCTGCAAACGATTACATCGGCCCTACCATTTTGCCTGATTTAAGGTAAAATACAAAGTGATAAAAATCACAATCAATCCATTCCATTTTGGAGGCACACAATGACAGTCAAAGTTGGCATTAATGGGTTTGGTCGCATCGGCCGCCAGGTCCTCAAGGCGATCCGCGATTATTACCCGCAGGAACTCGAAGTCGTGGCGTTCAACGACATCGGCGACATGAAGACCATGGCGCACCTGCTCAAGTATGATTCGACCTATGGCCGCTTCAACGGCGCGGTCGAATTCTCCGAGGACGGCCTGATGATCGATGGAAAGAAGGTTAAAGTCTTCAAGGAGACCGATCCGTCCAACATCAAGTGGAGCGATCTGGGCATCGACATCGTGATCGAGTCGACCGGCCTGTTCACCATCAAGGAAGACGGCGTCAACAAGAAGGGCAAGACCGTCAAGGGCGCAGTCAACCACATCACCGCCGGCGGCGCCAAGAAGGTCATCATCTCCGCTCCCGCCGAAGGCGAAGACCTGACCGTTGTGCTGGGCGTCAACGAAGACCAGTATGACCCGAAGTCCCATCACGTTGTATCGAATGCTTCCTGCACCACCAACTGCCTGGCCCCGGCCGCCAAGGTCGTGCATGACCTGTTCACCATCAAGCGCGCCTTCATGACCACCATCCACTCCTACACCAACGACCAGAAGGTGCTGGATATGCCGCACTCGGACCTGCGCCGCGCGCGCGCCTCGGGCCTGAACATCATCCCGACCACCACCGGCGCCGCCAAGGCCATTGCCCTGGTCATCCCCGACCTGAAGGGCAAGTTCGACGGCTATTCCCTGCGCGTCCCGACCCCGACCGTTTCGGTCGTCGATTTCACCGCTGAACTCGAAAAGGAAACCACCACCGAAGAACTGCGCCAGGCCTTCCGCGATGCCGCCAAGCAGCCGCGCTTCAAGGGTGTCCTCGAAGCCGTGGACGAGCCCCTGGTCAGCATGGACTTCAAGGGCAGCCCTTACAGCTCCTCGGTTGACCTGCCCTTCACCTCGGTTCTGGGCAAAGGTTCCAGCAACTTCGTCAAGGTCGTGACCTGGTACGACAACGAATGGGGTTACTCGGTTCGCACCGCCGACCTGGCCGCCCTGATGGCGAAGAGCCTCTAATTTGCAAGGGGCAGGTCTTAGGCCTGCCCCCACTTTTTGGTGAATCATGGACAAGAAAACTGTAAAAGATATCGATCTCAAGGGCAAGCGCGTGCTCATGCGTGTGGACTTCAACGTCCCGATGGCCGAAGGCAAGGTGACGGACGACAAGCGCATCAAGGCCGCCCTGCCGACCATCCAATACGTGCTGGAGCAGGGCGCTTCCCTGATGCTGATGAGTCACCTTGGCCGTCCCAAGGGCGGACCCGATCCCGAGTTCAGCCTGAAGGCCGCTTCCGAGGCGCTGGCCGCCCTGTTGGGCCGCCCCGTGCAGATGGCCCCCGACTGCGTCGGCCCCGAGGTCGAGGCGCTGGCCCAGGCGCTCCAGCCCGGCGACGTTTTGATGCTCGAAAACACCCGCTTCCACAAGGGCGAGGAGAAGAACGATCTCGACCTGGCGAAGCAAATGGCTTCCCTCGGTGAAGTGTACGTCAACGACGCGTTCGGCTCCGCCCACCGCGCGCATTCCTCCACCGAAGGCATCGCCCGCTTCCTGCCGGCCGTCTCCGGCTTCCTGATGGAACAGGAACTGGAATACCTCGGCCGCGCCGTGTCCAATCCCGAGCATCCCTACGTGGCGATCCTCGGCGGCGCCAAGATCAGCGACAAGATCCTGGTGGTCGAGACCCTGCTCTCCAAATGCGACAAGCTCATCATCGGCGGCGGCATGGCCAACACCTTCCTGGCCGCCAAGGGCTACAACATGCAGGACAGCCTGGTCGAAGCCGCTTCGATCGAGACGGCCGGGACCCTGCTCGCCAAATTCGGCGACAAGCTGATCCTGCCCGTGGACGCGGTCCTCGCCGATCGTTTCGATCCCGAAGCCGACACCCAGGTGGTGGACGCGGACAAGATCCCGGCCGGCTGGCGCATGATGGACGTAGGCCCCAGGACGCTCGACCTGTACAAGCAGGAACTGAGCGGCGCGAAGCTCATCGTCTGGAACGGCCCGGTGGGCGTGTTCGAGATGCCGAAATTCGCCGTGGGCACCTTCGCCCTGGCCAAACTGCTGGCCGAGTCGGGCGCGACCACCGTCATCGGCGGCGGCGACAGCGCCAGCGCGGTCAAGAAGGCGGGCGTCGCCAAACAGATGACGCACGTCTCCACCGGCGGCGGCGCGTCGCTGGAGTTCCTGGAAGGCAAGGAACTGCCCGGCGTGGCGGCCCTGCTCGCGAAATAGTCTCAAAACAGGATGGAGGAGCAATCCTCCATCCTGTTTTATTTGGTTTCTCTTCACCATACAAACCATGTTGTTTTGTCATTGCGCGGGCGCGCTTGCCCTTGCCCAAGGCAATCCCAGTCCGATTTCGAGATTGCTTCGACGGAAGAACACCGTCTCGCAATGACGGATGTGGTAGAAAATTGGGTTTTGTCTTTCAGGAGGTGAAAGATGGAAGAATCTATGGCGCAACCGGCGAGGAAATCCAATATCCCGCTCATCGTGGGCGCGGCCCTGGTGGTTGCCTGTCTGTGCGGTTGTGTGACCTTGACGCTGACGGTGGGAACGGGCTTCTTTTTCCTGAACCAGGCTTCGGCACCCGTCCAGCCGATTTACGTCGAGCCGATCCAACCGGTCGATCCGTTCGAGGCGATTGGGACCCCCGAAATCTTCGACCCGAACCTGCCCGTGGGCGGTTACACAGATAACAAGCTGCGCGGAAAGGTATGGGACTTCATCCTGCCCATGGCGGAACGTGACGCGGATTGTGAAAATCCCACCCCGATGGCGACCATGATCGAAGTGACGGTCGAACCTGATGCTTCGGGCGTATGGGAGGAGCATTGGACCCTGGTGTGTGGGAACGGCCCGATGCCCGTTTTCCGCATCATCTTTACGCCCAACCCGGGCGGCATCATCAACTTCTCGCCGGGCCTGATCAGCAAGTAGGTTGCCTGGGGGGGGCCAACCGGGAGCCTGTGATTTTGTTCCGCCTGTCATGGAACTTCCGGGCGGGGCCGACCGTCTGAAAGCCTGCCCGTTCCATATCGAAATTTGCAGCCCGCCGGGTCACCAGCGATTTACACGCGGATCATGCGAATTTCACATCCCTCGGCTATAATCAGGGAAATCCTTTTGGACGGATCGTTATTGCAGGCGCGAGGAACCTCTTATGGCATTCAATACAGGTGAAAACGTCGGCGCGTATCGCATCGTCGAGCAATTGGGGCAGGGCGGCATGGCCACCGTTTACAAGGCCTATCATGCCTCGCTCGATCGTTACGTGGCGCTCAAGGTGCTGCATCCCGCCTTCAACGAAGACAAGTCCTTTGAGCTGCGTTTCCAGCGCGAGGCGCGCGTGGTGGCAAAGCTCGAACACCCGCACATCGTGCCGATCTACGATTACGCCGAGCACGAGCATCGCCCCTACCTGGTGATGAAGTTCATCCCGGGCGAGACGCTCAAGGCGCGTTTGCAGCGCGGACCGCTTTCCTCCGGCGAAATCCAGCAGGTGGTCGATTCGGTCGGCTCGGCGCTGGCCTACGCTCACTCGCAGGGCATCCTGCACCGCGACGTGAAACCCTCGAACGTGTTGATCTCGACCGAGGGCGTCATGTACCTGGCAGATTTCGGCCTGGCGCGCATCGCCCAGGCGGGGGAGTCCACGCTTTCGAGCGACTCGATCATGGGCACGCCGCAGTACATCTCGCCCGAACAAGCCATGGGCAAAAAGGAACTGGACGAAGGCACGGACATCTATTCCTTTGCGGTCATGTTGTACGAGATGGTGGTGGGACAGGTGCCCTTCAACGCCGATACACCCTTCTCTATCATTCACGATCACATTTATACCCCGCTGCCCATGCCGCGCAAGGTCAACCCCAGGGTGCCCGAGGTCGTGGAACGTGTGCTGCTCAAGGCTCTCTCCAAGGAGCGCGCCGACCGTTTCGCCAGCGTGGACGAGATGATTCGGGCTTTCAAGTCTGCCTGGGTGGACGCGGGCGTCCCAATGCGCGGCACCACCATTACCCTGCCGCATGGGATGAGCCCTGTCGGGCCAACCGTGCCGCCAAGCCCGGGGCCTGCGCAAGCCATCCAGTTGAAGCCCAGGAAACGCTTCCCCTGGGCGCTGGCGGCTGGAACGATCGCGCTGGCCTTGTGCCTGTTGGCTGGCGCTTTTGCTTTGCGAGGCGGGCTTTTCTTCAAGAAGCAGGCGGGCGCCTCGCCCACGCCAATTCCGACCACCGCTGTGGACCCGGGACCGGGTGGGTTCGACCTGCCCCGCATCACCATGCTGGACGACTTCGAAGGCATGACCCTGCCCGGCTCCCTGGGCTGGCAGGGATATACCGATGATGTCGCGCCGGGGCGCGCAATCTGCGAAATTAGCTCCGAAGTTGCCTATGGCGGCGCTCACGCATTGAGGTTCGAGTTCAAAATCCCGCCTGACGGTTGGGCCACCTGCGGCCTGTACTTCGACAGCCCGCAAGATTGGCGCGCGGGGACGGGCATTTCATTCCAGTTGCGCTCCGAACAGGCTGGCATCCCCTACCGCGTGGATTTTTTTACGGGCGAGCCGGGCGCGCTCGAATCCTACACCTTCATGGGCGTCACCCCTGAGGAAAGCGTCAATGGCTGGGCGTTGATCCAGGTGCGTTGGGATATGGCTCCGGGCGTGGAATGGGAGTCGCATGCCGGGCAGCCCTTCGACCCCTCGCAAGCGGCGGGCTTTGCCATCGGCTATTCAGCCGCTGATAACGGACCCACGTCGGGCATACTGTGGCTGGATGACTTTGCCCTGTTTGGGCAGCCCCAGACTCCCATTAGCGAAGACGCGGTGGAGCGGGTGCGCATTGCCGTGGCAGATGCGACCAATCGCCCGGAGGATCCCCACGCGCACATGACGCTGGCCCTGGCCTATTGGGAGGCCGGTCAGCGACGGCAGGCCCTGGAGTCTCTCAAAAATGCCGCCGACCTGGCCCCGGCAGACCGCGAATTTTTGCAGAACTCTGCTCAGGAATTTGCCACACGCGAAGCCTGGGGGCCGGCCAGTTCGCTGTACATCCGCCTGATGCACACCTATCCGCCCGATGAACCCGTGCCCGAAGAGGTTCTTAATGGCATGCACGAGGCGGTATACAAATCCGTGGGCGAGATGGATTTGTTGAACCTGCTCCAATTCGAAATGGTCGAGAACATCGATCCCGCCATGGGGTTGGTCATGCGCGGGCGTGCCGCCCTGCTTTCAGGCAAGGCCGAAGACGCCCGCTCATACGTGGAAAAAGCCAGGTCCGTGAAGCCCGATTTTCGCGAAGCGGCCCTGCTGGAAGCCGAGATTCTCGTTCGCGAAAACCGCACCGATGAAGCCCGCGCCGCCCTGTCATCCATTAGCGCCACCCCGGGCCTCCCTGAGTGGATCCGCATCATGGTCGAAAGCCTGATGAAAAACCTGCCTTGAAGAGAGAATCATGAGAACCCCATTCGTAGCTGGAAACTGGAAGATGAACAAGACCGTCGCCGAAGCGCGCGACCTGGTCTTCAAGATGAACATGAAGCTGCGCGAGATCAAGGGCGTGGAAAAAGTGTTGTGTCCGCCCGCCATGTCGCTGCTGGCGGTGTCGGCGCTGCTCGAAGGCACCGACACAGGCCTGGGCGCGCAGAACATGCACTGGGAGGAGAAGGGCGCCTTCACGGGCGAACTCTCGCCCGCCATGATCCGCGAGTATTGCCGCTTCGTGATCCTCGGCCACTCGGAGCGCCGCGCCTATTTCGGCGAGACGGACGAGACCGTCAACCGCAAGATGCTGGCCGCGCAGAAAGCCGACCTCACGCCGATCGTGTGCGTGGGTGAGACGCTCGAAGAATACGAATCGCGCCGCACCGCCGAGGTGGTCAACCGCCAGGTCGAGAAAGGCCTGGCCAACCTCGACCCCGCCTTTGCGCCGCGCATGGTGGTGGCCTATGAACCCGTCTGGGCCATCGGCACCGGCAAGGCCTCGAACGGGCCGGATGCCAACGCCGTGGTGGCAGACGTCATCCGCCCGGCGCTGGCGCGCCTGTACGGCACCGAGACGGCGCAGGCCATCCGCGTGTTGTACGGCGGCTCGGTCACGGCGGCCAACGCGGCCGAGTTCTTCGGCCAGCCCGAGATCGACGGGGCGCTGGTCGGCGGCGCCAGCCTCAAGGAAGAGGAATTCGTCGCCATTGTCAAGGCCGCGGCGAAGTAATTCATCACAAACAGACCCTAAAGGTTTTGGAAACCTTTAGGGTCTTATCTTGCCATGTTCAACTCCTTCGACGGTTTACTCTGGTTCGTGCTGGCGCTGCTGGTCCTGCTTTGGCTCCAGCGCACCCTGCATCGCGAGATTCAGGCCATCTTTCTCATCGTCACGCGCCACCCCGGGCTGACGATGGGTTTGTTTTCGGTGCTGTTCTTCCCCGGCGTGTTCCTGCACGAGTTGAGTCATTTCCTAATGGCAAAACTGTTGATGGTGCCCACGGGCGGATTCTCCCTCATCCCCCAGCCGATGCCCGATGGACGCTTGCAGCTCGGCTACGTGGAGACGGCCCAGACCGACGTGGCCCGCGACTCGCTGATCGGGATCGCTCCGCTGCTGACGGGCGGCCTGACGGTGGCGTTGATCGCCATCTTCCGCCTGAACCTGCTTCCGTTATGGGAACTGCTGTCCAGCGCCCAGTTCGAGCGGTTCTGGGCGGAACTGGCCCTTGTGCCACAGGTGCCCGACTTTGCGCTGTGGTTCTACCTGACCTTTGCCGTCAGTTCCACCATGATGCCCTCCCAATCCGACCGCCACGCCTGGCTGCCGCTGGGACTGTTGATCGTCAGCCTGCTGGCGCTGGCCCTCTTTGCTGGCGCTGGCCCGTGGATGCTGGCCACCGTCACCCCGCCGCTGAACGCCTTCCTGCGCGGCGCGGCGCTGGTCTTCGCCCTGAGCGCGCTGGTGCATGGCGCACTCTCCCTGCCGCTGTACGGAATCCACCGCCTGCTGACGCGGGTCACGGGGTTGGATGTGAGGTAGGGGATACCTTTTGTTGGTTCACAGAATGCTTACGAGTTCATCTTCTCGACTTCCTGTGAAGCATGGTTTCTTCGTTGATCCTCCAGCCAGTTATATTTCAAGCCATTTTGATAGGCAGAAACCGCCAGGCTGCTGTTACCCAACCTTGCGTACACGTCTCCCAAATCCACCCAGGCATCCGCTTCCGAGGGGTTGATCTGAACTGCCTTTTCGAAGGCTGATTGGGCAGATGCCAAATCAGCGGTATTTACACAGCAGATCCCAAGCTTTTTCCACGCCCTGAAGTCATACGGATTTGCCTTGGTAATTTCCTTGTGGGTATGGATTGCAGAATCCCAATCCTTTTGTAGGATTTGAATATCTCCCAAAATGGTCCATGCCTCATCATTATAATAATTTAGCGTTACGGCTTGCCTGGCGCTGGCAACCCCTTCGTCCAGCTTCCCCAGCTTTTTCTGTGCCAAAGCCAATAAGGCCAAGTAATCGGTGGTCCTTTTGTTGAGCGGTTTTTTCAGGGCCTTTTGACACATCTTTTCTGCCTTGGCGGGTGCATCTCCCTCTATCAAAATGTAAATACGTGTGGCGGGTATGTCAATAAATTTATCCAGCGTTTTTAGCTTGGTTAGGCAGGTCAGCCAGAGGATCGGGTAGACGGATTTCTTGTTGAACTGCATATAGGCGGTGACGGCGCTTTGAAGCATGGAAAATATATTTGCATAGAACTCTCCACCAAACCCGTTTCCCAGGGTGTCGCTTCTTATCCTAAAGTAATTCGTGCGCTCCAGAGCCGTCTTAAAAAGCTGGTAGGCCGATTGTGAATTGTGCAGGTAATCGTGAACGTATTGCCCTTTCCAGTAGTAAAGGCAGGGCAGCCAGGGATATTTTTTAATTTGCTCATCCAAAAAGTCGGGGATTGCCCCCGATTGGCTGGCTGCAATCTTGAATAATAACTGAGCGTAAATGACGTCCGCATTCCAATGTTTTTTCTCCGACACTCTTTGGTTGGTAGTGCTGGCCGCGTCGAGCATACCCAGGTTGATATAACAAACCGCAAGTTGAGCAAGCGTGACATTTTGTTCGAAGTCATGCCGAGCATCCAGGTTCCAATTTTCGACGCAATATCTCAGTCTCGCAGCTGCTTCTTCATAGTGACCAAAATTCAATAGAGTTGAACCAAAATTTCTATTGAAAAGAAGCTCGCCCGTATGAAACCTTTCAAACTGTGCATATAATTTTAAATATTCTTCCCAATTTTCTTCATTTCGATGTAGTTGAAGAGTAAACAACAGGAGATTGTAGTCTTCAGGCGAATCCTGCCTTGCCTTTTCCAATTGGGCCATTGCATTGCGTTTTAATCCCAGAAAAAGCATGATATTGATGCCCAATGTTTGAAGGTAGGACTTGAATCTGTTTTGCGATTGTGTAAATTTTGGCATATTGAAACCTCATCTTATCATTTGTCTCATGATCAGCATCCTGACCTGCACATGCACGCGCGCTTATTGCGCCTGGTAGCGTTTTATGCGCTCTTCGACTGTAAGCAGGATTTGCCTGATCATGGTTTCGATATTTTCCTGCCCAATGCGTGGATCTCCGGAGATAAATAGAAAAGATTCAACATTGTCATATTGAACTGAGATTCGGCAAAGGAATGCGTGAACGGGCGCGTCAAGCGGATTTTGAGAACACTCATAGTTCAAATTGCCGCCAATTCCATTTAAGTTCAGGAGGAGGGGCTGGGAAAAACTCTCGTCCGGCTGTAAACCAGGCGCAAATTCTTGTGAAGAGTATTCTTTGACTATGTGAGTAAAGGAAAAATAATAATCTTCGGAATATCCCCCAAACGCAGTAAATACATCGGTTATGGGATCATCAGGACCTGGCGTTGGGGTTTTATCATCAGGTAATGGGGCAACCGAAGACTCTTCATCATATGTATTTGTCCATCTCCATTGACCCTGTATGTCTTCAGGTTTTACAAGCACGGAAGACAATAATCGAGCGTTGGGGGTGGCAGTCGCGTTTTCGTGATTTTGGATTTGGGCACAGGAAACAAGCAGGGTAATCAAGAGTAAACTGACAGCGATTCGATGTGTCTTGTTCATGGTTTCTTCGCCCTTTCTTGTCTTATCAGTGCCATTCAGCGTTTTCAGATGAACCTTTTATGCCCGTTAACTTTCGATCAGCACCGAATACGCCACGAAGGCCGCGATGGAAAGCAGCAAAAGGAAGCCGCTGGTGAGGGCGGCGGCCAGGTCCTTTCGGCGGGCGAAGAGCAGCCAGGAGATGGCAATCAGCAGGATCGGAATGATGGGGGCCAGGCAAACGTACACGATGTAAAACACCCCGCCCGCCATCATCAGCGCGGAGAGGGTGAAGGCTACGATCCACGGTAGGAGCAGCAGGGTCAGGCTGCCCAATTGCGAGAGGATCAGCCAGGCCAGGGTGAGCCAGCGGGTTTTGTTCATGGATCAACTCCAAATGCTATCGTACGGATTCTCGCCGACGATCTCTCGTCCTTCGGCAAAGCGGGTGGGGGTGAAGCGCGAAATGTCCACGGTGGAGGGCTTGCCATCCAAAATCCACTCAGCCATGCACAGGCCGACGGCGGGCGAGATCTTGAAGCCTGTGCCGCTGAAGCCTGTGTCCAGCCAGAAGCCGTCGGGGCCGATGGGGCCGAGGGCGGGATGCTGGTCGGGGGTGATGGCGTCGTAGCCGCTGTGCGCGCTGTGGAGGTGGGCCGCTTCCATTTGCGGGATGCGCAGGCAGATGCGCTCGATGGCGGCTTCCACGAAGCCGGGGCTGGGATGGTCGGCGTCGCCGTCGGGGGATTGGCCGAGCGGGTTGCCGTCCTCCAGCCCGACCAGGGTGAGGTCTGCGGCGTCGGGGCGGAAGTACATCAGATTGGGGAAGTCGATCACGGTCAGGTGTGGGTCGCGCAGGGCGGGCGGACGTTTGACCAGCATGGTGTCGTGACGCCAGGTGCTGAGCGGAACATCCACGCCTGCCAGGTCGCAAATCCCTTTGGCCCAGGCGCCCGCGGCGTTGACCACGATGGGCGCGGAAAATTCTCCCTGCGTGGTGCTGACGCCCGTGACCTTTCCGCCCGCGGTGTGAATGGCGGTCACCGCGCAGTTCTGCACAAAGCCCGCGCCATTTGCCTTGGCGGCATTCATCAACGCGTTGGTCGTGGAGGTCGGGTCGGCGTAGCCCGACTCGGGTTCGTAGGCCGCCGCTTCGATGTCGTCCAGAAAAAAGCCTGGGGCAAGACGACGCGCCTCGTCGGCGGAGACAACCTCAGTCGAGATGCCGAGTCCCCTCTGGGCGGCGACGTTGGCCCGCAGTGCGGGAGTCTGCTCGGGGCGGACGAGTTGCAAGAAGCCAGTTTTGGTGAAGCCACACTCCGCCCTTCGACTGCGCTCGGCTGACGCCTCGCTCCGCTCAGGGCGAAAGAGGGCGACGCGATTCTTCCAGTCGCGGAAGTATCCGAACGAGACCCAGGCCAACTGCGACTCGACCAGCAGGTCGTAATGCATCCGCACCAGTCCGCTGGAGCGGCCCGTGGCGCCCGCCGCGAGAAAGCGTTTTTCCAGAACGACGGGCTTGATCCCGCGTTCCGCCAGGTGAAAGGCCAGCGACGCGCCATGCACGCCGCCTCCGATGATGATGACCTCATAGGTGTTGGACATGTGTCCATTATATCGAAATGTTTCTGTTCCGATAATTGCCGCTTGAATTCCGTTTTTTCCTGTTGTACACTACATCCAAACTTGCGCACCAAATCATGGCGCGCGGTGTTTTTTTAAGAAACACCGCGCCCGTTCCCTGACCAGAACAGGAGGCCCACGACCGAGATCATTGGATAGTTCGCACCCGGAACGCTGTTTCATTCATTCCAATTGTTCGCAGGAGAGTCTTGTATGGCAACAAAGTCTGGTAAGACCCGCGAAGAGATCATTCAGCAGGATATGAAAGACCTGCACAAACTGGGCTACGCCCAGCAGTTGTTCCGCGAGATGGGTGGTTTTTCGAATTTCGCCATCTCCTTCTCGATCATCTCGATTTTGACCGGAGCCATCCTGCTCTTTGGCTACGGCCTCGGGTTCGCCGGCCCGATCATCAATACCTTCGGCTGGCCGCTGGTGAGCTTCTTCGTCATCTGCATCGCCGCCTCCATGGCTGAACTGGCCTCCGCGTATCCCACCGCCGGGGGCCTTTATTTTTGGGCGCACCGCCTGGGCGGCCACAAGTGGGCCTGGGTGACGGCCTGGTTCAACATGCTCGGCCAGATCATGATCACCGCCGGCATCGACTATGCCGCCGCCATCTACATCGCCGGCGCGCTCAACCGCATCTTCGGCACCGCGATCGACACGACCAACACCACCGCCATGGTGATCACGATGGTCATCATCATGATCCCGCAGGCGCTGATCAACATGTACGGCATCAAGCTGACCGCGCGCCTGAATGATTTCAGCGTGTACTGGCATATCGGCGGCGTGTTCCTGATGGCGATCCTGCTGGCGGTCTTCGGCAAGCATTCCCAGCCGTTCAGCTTCCTCTTCCAAAGCGCCATCAACGCGGACCTGACCTCCTACACCTCGTTCGCGGCCGGGCCGTTCACCTTCGATTCCTTCATGATGAAATTCATGGGCGGATTGTACGCCGGCGGCGGGCTGGCCCTGGCCTTCGTGCTCGGCCTGCTCCAGGCGCAGTGGACCTACACCGGCTACGACGCCTCGGCCCACGTGGCGGAGGAAACCGTCATGGCGCGCCTGAACAGCGCCTGGGGTGTGTTCCTCTCGGTGGCGGTCTCCTTTGTGGTCGGCTTCATCATGCTGATCATCCTGACCCTGCACATCCCCGACGGCTTGAACGGCATCCCCGCCACCATCGACGCGGCCAACTCTCCCGCCGTGTTGTACATCGTCTACTCGAACTTCGACAACCCGTTCTTCAGTCACATCATCGCCGTCATCATCGCGGTCGCCATGTGGCTGTGCGGACTCTCGTCCATCACCAGTATGAGCCGCATGTGGTTCGCCTTCGCGCGCGACGGCGGCATGCCCGGACACCAGCTCATCAAGCAGATCGACCACAAGTGGCGCACGCCCATCTGGTCGATCCTGATCACCTGCATCCTGGCCGTGCTGCTGACCGTCTACTCGGCGGTCTATTCGGTCATCGTGGCGGTCAGCACCACCGCGCTATACCTGGCCTACGGCCTGCCCATCTTCCTCAACCTGCGCAACAAGCTGCGGAAGAAGGGCGAGTACACCACGCCCGAGTCCGCGCCGTGGAGCCTCAAGGGCTTCGGCGTCATCATCAACATCCTGGCCCTGTTGTGGATCGTCTTCATCACGATCCTGTTCTCCATCCCGCCGAACGAACTGGCCGGCTGGTCGATCATCCTGCTGGGCATCTTCATGTTGATCTACTGGCAGGTGGACGCCAAGAAGCGCTTCACCGGTCCCAAGCCCACCGCCGAATCAGACCTGCGCAAGATCGAAGCCGAGATGTCGGCCGGCGACGACTAGTCTTCGCCCTGAACCGCCAGGATGGGTGAGTTGGGATAAAATTCACCCATCCTGTTTTATTTCGAGGCACCCATGCGAATTGCACTCGTGATCGGCTCGACCATTTCGACCATCAAGGACGCTTCCATCGGCGGACGCAAACTGCTGATCGTGCGCAACACGGATACGGCGGGCAAGGTGACTGGGGAGCCTTACGTGGCCGTGGATACGGTCAGCGCGGGGACGGGCGACCTGGTGCTCGTGACCGATGGTTCCTCGGCTCGTTACACCCAGCAGACCAGCAACGCCCCCGTCGACGCCGTCATCGTGGGCGTGATCGACTCGCTCGAACTGAGCGGCAAGGTTACTTATCGCAAGGAATAGGGATTCGGCATTGCGAGCCTGCGGGGAGCAATCTTGTAGAACAGGAGATTGCTTCGGGCGGAAGAACGCCGCCCTCGCAATGACGGACGCTGACTTATGAGCGACTCACGCGCCCTTCTCTCGGTCGGTGTGGATGTGGGGACGACCACCACGCAAATCATCTTCTCGCGCCTCGGCCTGACCGATGTGGCGCGGCCTGGACAGATTCCGCGCATCAACATCTCCAGCCGCGAAGTGCTGTATCAAAGTCCCATCGTTTTTACCCCATTGAAAGATTATGAAACCGTGGATGCGGACAAGCTCCACGAGATCGTGCGCCGCGAGTATGCCGCCGCAAACGTCGACCCGAAACAGGTCGAGACGGGCGCGGTCATCATCACGGGCGAGACAGCCAAGAAGAAGAACGCCGACGAGATCCTGCGCGCGCTTTCGGGGCTGGCGGGCGAGTTCGTCGTCAGCGTGGCGGGGCCGCACGTGGAGAGTCTCATCGCGGGCAAGGGCGCGGGCGCGGCCCAGTATTCGCAGGCGCATTACACCTCTGTGACCAACGTGGACATCGGCGGCGGCAGCGCCAACAGCGCCACCTTCCAAAGCGGGAACTTCGTCAGCGCGGCGGCCATGAACTATGGCGGGCGCATCCTCGAAGTCGAGCACGCCAGCGGAAAAGTCCGCCACATTGCGGAACCCGCCAAGCACATCCTGGCTGACATCGGCATCCAGCTCGAGGTCGGGTCGACGCCCACGCTCGAACAGCTGCGCCGCTTCACCGACCGCATGGCCGATATGACCCTGGAACTGGTCGAGGGCACCTCGTCCCCGCTGGCGCAGAAAATCTACCTCACGCCGCCTGCCAGCGTTTCAGGCCGCGGCACGGTGCTGATGTTCTCGGGCGGAATTGGGCATTATTATTTCAATCCGATCCAGATCGACACGGTGGCCGATGCGACCCGTCACGACGATGTCGGCCCGCTGCTGGCCGAGTCGCTGCGCCGCCATCCCGCGCTGAGCGCCTATGAGGTGGTCAAACCGTCCGAGACGCTGCGCGCCACGGTGCTGGGAGCCAGCACGCAGACGGTGACGCTTTCGGGTTCGACCATCTGGGCCGAGCGGCAGATCCTGCCGATGAAGAACGTGCCCGTCATTCGCCCCGAACTGCCCGCCGACCTGGAGCCTGCCGCCGTTGCGACGGGCATCTCCGCCGCCGTGCGCCGCTGGGACGTGAACCTGGCGACCGACCTGTTCGCGATTGCGCTTGAACTCAACCATCCTTTGGACTATACTTCGCTCACTCAATTGGCGAACGGCTTACGGGAATTTTCGGGCAACATGCCCTCCGACAGGCCGCTCGTCATTATTATCGAAAGGGACTATGCCCAGGCGCTGGGCCAGACCGTCAAGGGACTGGCGCCGACGCGCTCCCTGCTGGTGATCGACCAGGTCGGCCTCTCGGAAGGCGACTACATCGACGTGGGCACCCCGCTCATGGACGGCCGCGTCGTGCCGTTGAGTGTCAAGACGTTGATCTTTTATCATTAGTGTTGTACGTCATTGCGAGGAGGCGCTCTTTGCCGACGAAGCAATCTCCAGATAAATAGTAATTTTGGTAATCTGCCCTTCGACTGCGCTCGGCTAACGCCTCGCTCCGCTCAGGGCGTAGAATTGGCTGAAACAGTTTTCAGGGTTTTGACAGTTGTAAGGAGCGCTCATGCTTCTCCGCACGAAACTACACGGCAAGACCTACGAATTTCCCGACATCCGCCTCCTGATGGGCAAGGCCAACGAGGAGAAGTCGGGCGATACGCTGGCGGGCGTCGGCGCGGAAACGGCCGCCGAGCGCGTGGCCGCGCGTCTCGTGCTGGCCGAAGTTCCGCTGAGCGTGCTGCGCGAGACTCCCGCCGTGCCCTATGACCAGGACGAGGTCACGCGCGTGATCCAGGATGCCGTGAACGAAGCGGTCTATGCCGAGATCAAGGACAAGACCGTCGGCGACTTCCGCGAATGGCTGCTGGCCGACACCACCACGCCCGACATGATCCGCCGCATCTCGGACGGACTGACCTCCGAGATGATCGCGGGCGTCACCAAGCTCATGTCCAACATGGACTTGATGTACGCCGCCAAGAAGATCCCCGTCATCGCGCACTGCAACAACACCATCGGCGCGCCTGGCACCCTCTCCAGCCGCCTGCAGCCCAACCATCCCACCGACTCGCCCGAAGGCATCCGCGCGGAAATTTACGAAGGCCTGTCCTACGGCTCGGGCGACTCGGTCATCGGCATCAACCCCGTGGACGACTCCTTCGGCTCGGTCTCGCGCCTGCTCGACATGACCTACGAGGTCATCAAGACCTGGAACATCCCCACCCAAAACTGCGTGCTGGCCCACGTCACCACGCAGATGAAATGTATGCAATCGGGTTCGCCCGTCGGGCTGGTGTTCCAGTCCATCGCCGGCTCGCAGAAGGGCAACGAATCCTTCGGCATCTCGGTCGGCATGTTGGACGAGGCCTACGAACTCGCCAAAAAGCACTGCTTCCCCAAAGGCCCCAACTTCATGTACTTCGAGACCGGCCAGGGGTCGGCGCTCTCGGCGGAGGCCCACAACGGCTGGGATCAGCTCACGCTCGAAGCCCGCAACTACGGGCTGGCCAAACGCTGGCACCCCTTCCAGGTCAACACCGTGGTCGGCTTCATCGGCCCCGAGTATCTGTACGACGCCCGCCAGATCCAGCGCGCGGGACTCGAAGACCACTTCATGGGCAAGCTGACGGGCATCCCGATGGGCGTGGACGCCTGCTACACCAATCACGCCCGCGCCGACCAGAACGCCATCGAAAACCTGGCGGTCATGCTCACCGCCGCGGGCTGCAACTACTTCATGGGCGTCCCGATGGGCGACGACTCGATGCTCTCCTATCAATGCACCTCCTACCACGACGCGCCCACCCTGCGCCAACTCTTCAAGCTGCGCCCCGCCGCCGAGTTCGAAAAATGGATGCAAGACCTCGGCCTGATGCGCGACGGCGTGCTGACCGACAAGGCGGGCGACCCGTCCTTCTTCCTCAAGAGGTAATCATGGATGATGCCAAACTCAACGCGATTGTCGACGCCATCGTCCGTGAGCTGAAAGCCTCGGGAGCGGTGCAGCCCTCCGCGCCGACGGCTGCCCCCGCTGCGTGGACTCCGCCTTCGCCCCAGCCGTTTCCCGCCAGGCCCGCGACCTTTGGCGGCTCGCTGACCATCGACCTGCCCGACCCGACCACACCCCAGGCCCGCCTGACCCCGCGTGTGACCAACGCCAAAGACCCCAACGGCGTGCGCGCGCTGATGGCTTCCACCTCGGCCCGCATCGGCGTGGGACGCGCCGGCCCGCGCTATCGCACCGCCTCGCTGCTGCTCTTCCAGGGCGACCACGCCGTTACGCAGGATGCGCTCTACCGTGACGTGGATCAGAAACTGCTGGACGAGTTCAACCTCTTCACTGTGCAGACCAAGGTCGGCAACAAACAGGAATACCTGCTGCGCCCCGACCTGGGCCGCCTGCTCAACGACGAGGCCAAGCGCACCATCAACGAGAAGTGCCAGAAGAATGTCAACGTGCAGGTGGTGGTGGGGGACGGGTTGTCGGCGGTGGCGGTCGAGGCCAATTTGCGGCAGATGTTCCCCGTCATCCGCCAGGGCACCCAATCCGCCGGCTTGACCTTCGGCACGCCCTTCTTCGTCAAGTATGCGCGCGTGGGCATCATGAACGACGTGGGCGAGCTGGTCAAACCCGACGTGGTCATCCTGCTGATCGGCGAGCGTCCAGGCCTGGGCCGCGCGGAATCGATGAGCGCCTACATGGGCTACAAGCCCAAATACGGCGACAGCGACGCCGACCGCGACGTGGTCTGCAACATCTTCGAGAACGGCGGCACCAATCCGCTCGAAGCAGGCGCTTTTGTGGTACAAATTGCCCAGAAAATGCGCCAGCACCAGGCCTCTGGTGTCAAGTTGAAAATGGCGAAATAAATCTTCGCCCTGAGCGGAGAGACGAGCAACGCGAGGAACGCAGTCGAAGGGCGAGGTTCCAGGCGAACTTGTCTTTCAATGCAACCTCGTCCTTCGACTGCGCCGCGAAAATCACGCGGCTCCGCTCAAGACGGATGGAAGGATTAATTATGGCCATCCTCGACCCAATCTACGGAACGCCCCTGTCCGTCCAACTGATTCCCCAGGTGGAGCGGAATTTTGCCGAGCAGCTCAAGCTCAGGCCCGAGCAGCGTTCCATCGGTCTGCTGACCGTCGACAACGACGACGCGACCTATACGGCCATCGACGAAGCCACCAAGATGGCCGACGTGGAAGTGGTGTATGCGCGTTCGTTCTATGCGGGCGCGAAGCATTCCTCGGGGCTGCTTTCGGGCGAGATCATGGCCATTTTGGCGGGGCCAGACCCCGCCGAGGTGCGCGCGGGACTCAACGCCGCCGTGGACTACATCCAGACCAAGGCCATCTGGTATTCGGCCAACGAGGACGCCTCCATCGCCTTCTTCCCGCATTTGATCTCGCGCACCGGCACCTACCTTTCCAAGGCCTGCAATATCCCCGTCGGCTCGCCGATTGCCTACCTGGTGGCCCCGCCGATGGAAGGCCTGGTGGCGCTGGACGCAGCCCTCAAGTCTGCCGCCGTGGAAATTTGCGCCCTGACCATGCCGCCCTCCGAGACCAACTACATGGGCGTCATGCTGACCGGCGACCAGGCCGCCTGCCGCGCCGCCGTGCTGGCCTTCCAGAACAAAATACTCGAAGTGGCGAACCAGCCGTTTAATTATTAAATATGGAGTCCGACAGCTTGCTGTCGGGAAAGCGGGAGCAAGCTCCCAATAACATGAGATTGCTTCGTCGGCCTACGGCCTCCTCGCAATGACATAGGACAACATTATGCCCGAACTCGACAACGATCTGCTCTCCATTCAGGAAGCCCGCACGCTGGCGACCCAGGCGCGCGAGGCCCAGCGCAAGTTTTTGCGCTCCTCGCAGGCCGAGGTCGACCGCGTGTGCGCCGCGATGACCCAGGCGGCCATCGACCATGCCCAGGCGCTGGCGCGCATGGCCACCGAGGAGACGGGCTACGGCGTGCCCGAGCACAAGGTGCTCAAGAACCTGCTGTCTTCGCAGATCCTGTGGAACGCGATCAAGGACGTTCCCACCGTGGGCGTCATCCGCAGCGACCCGCAGAAGGGCACCTACGACATCGCCTGGCCGATGGGCGTCATCGCCGCCCTGACCCCGTCCACCAACCCGACCTCGACGGCCATGTTCAAGACCCTGATCTCGGTCAAGGCGCGCAACGGCATCGTGGTCGCGCCGCATCCCTCGGCGGCCAAATGCACGGCGGAGACGGTGCGCATCATGGCGGAGGCGGGCGAGCGCGCGGGCATGCCGAAGGGACTGGTCTCGGCCATGACGCGCATCACCCTGCCCGGCACGCAGGAATTGATGAAGCATAAATACGTGGCGCTGATCCTGGCCACCGGCGGATCGGACATGGTGCGCGCGGCGCATTCGGTCGGCAAGCCGGCCTACGGCGTCGGCCCGGGCAACGTGCCCGTCTACGTCGACCGCTCGGCGGACATCCCGCGCGCGGCCAAATATATTGTGGCTTCCAAGGCCTTCGATCACTCGGTCATCTGCGCCACCGAGCAGGCCGTGGTGGCCGACCGTCCCATCGCGGCCCAGCTCGAAGAGTTGATGAAGGCCGAGGGCGCCTACTTCGCCGACGAGGCCATGTCGAGGGTGCTGGCGAAGAACCTGTTCGTCGGGCACCTGCCCAACCCCAAATCGGTGGGCAAGAGTCCGCAGCAACTGGCGCAGATGTACGGATTCAGCGTTCCCGATTGGGCGCGCATCATCGTCTGCAAGCTGCATGGCGTCGGCAGGGACGAGCCGCTCTCGGGCGAGAAACTGACCACCGTGCTGGGCTGGTACGAGGTCGACGGCTGGGAGGAAGGCTGCGAGCGCTCGATGGAGCTGATCAACTACGGCGGGCGCGGACATTCGCAGGTCATCCACGCGCGCGACAACAACGTCATCATGCAGTTCGGCCTGGAGAAGCCCGTCTTCCGCATCCTGGTCAACACCTTTGGCACGCTGGGCGCGACGGGCTACAGCACGGGTGTCAGCCCGTCGATGACGCTCGGCTCGGGCGGCGTGGGCGGCGCGATCACCGGCGACAACATCTCGGTGCATCACCTGTATAATATCAAGCGCCTGGCCTACGAGATCCAGGTGCCGCCGCCGGCGGCCTTTGCGCCCGGCTCGACGGACGATCCCGCCCAGCGGCGCGCCTTCTCGGGCGGCGGATATGCCGCGCCCGCGCCGATGCCCGCATCCACAGACGCCCAGGTCGAGGAGATCGTGCGGCGGGTGCTGATGGAATTGAAGAAATAGGACTTTTGTCATTGCGAGACGGCGTTCTCCCGCCGACGTGTGCCACGAAGTGGTGAGCAATCTCGGTATGGAATTAGGAGATTGCTTCGGGCTGGGTTTCGATACGCCGCAAAGAGCGCGGCTACTCAACCACCAGCCCTCGCAATGACGTCCGATGGAACTCAGATTTCAGGGCTTGAAATCCTTTCAACCCTGACATCCGATGTCTAATCGGAAACCAAACTCTCAAAAGGAGATTACGACAATGCCCGTAGATGTTTCCATGATTGCTTTAGGTATGGTCGAGACCAGGGGCCTGGTCGGCGCGATCGAGGCTGCCGATGCCATGGTCAAGGCTGCCAACGTGACCCTGATCGGCAGTGAGTATGTCGGCGGCGGGTACGTGACCGTGATGGTGCGCGGCGACGTGGGCGCGGTCAAGGCCGCCACGGATGCAGGCGCCGCCGCCGCCAAGCGCGTCGGTGAACTGGCTTCGGTTCACGTGATCCCGCGCCCGCACGCCGACGTCGAGATGATCCTGCCCCAGAACAGCAAAGGCTCCTTCGGCGGACGCGGCAAGGAAAAGTAAGCCGCTGCGGTGAATGAGCCGCAAAGAGCGCAGGGCTTGCAGGGATTCCCTTGAATCCTGTGTGTCCCTTCGTGCCCTTTGTGGTTTAAAGCCCTTCCTCATGCCGCGTCAATTATTCACCGCCGACGATATCCGCCGCCTGGCGCGCGAGCGTTCCCATACGCTTGTGCTCGGCCAGGGCGATATCATCACGCCTGAGGCGGCCGATGTCGCGTACGCTCTGGGCGTGAAGGTGATTCGCGGCGCGGAGTCGGGCGTGACGTCCAGGCCGATTCCGATTCCCCCGGGACTGCCCCCGCTGAAGGTCGTGCGTGGGGCAGGGGTGTCGCTGGAACCCTTCCTCGAAGGGCCGGCCACCCCGGGCGCGAACGTGCGCTTGAAGGACGTGGTCGTCACCCAGGATCGCTCGCCGATGGGCGCAGGCTACATGTCGCTCGACCAGGGCGAGATGGCCTGGACGCTGACCTACGACGAGATCGACATCGTGCTCGAAGGCGAACTGGTCATCACGCGCGGAACGGAACAGGTGCGCGGCGGCCCGGGTGATACGATCTACATCCCCAAGGGATCGAGCATCACCTTTGGCACGCCCAGCCGCACCCGCTTCGTGTACGTGGTCTTTCCCGTCAATTGGAATGAAAAGTGACGATTGTGTTGTGTCACCCTCCCGAAGGACATCGGGACGATGGGAGCGCAGCGAAGGGTCTCCACAGAGCGGAGATGCTTCGTCGCCTGGCGGCTCCCCAGCATGACACATAGGAAATCATGAACCCAAACCTCGACTCCCTCCTGACCCGCACGGATGCGATCATGGCCGGCCGGAACGGCTGGCATCACACGGCGCAGCCTGCCGATGTGCGCGGCCAGGTTCACGTGGGCGTCGACCTGGGCACGGCCTACACCGTGCTGGTGGTGCTGGACGGGAATCATCAGCCCATCGCGGGCGAGTATCGGTTCGCGCAGGTGACGCGCGACGGCCTGGTGGTGGACTTCGTCGGCGCGGTCGACCTGCTGCGCGGGATGAAGGCGCGGGTGGAGCAGAAGCTCGGCTTCGAGTTGACCTCGGCGGCCTCGGCCTATCCGCCCGGCGTGCCGATGGCGGAGGTGCGCGCCACGGCCAACGTGCTGTACGGCGCGGGCCTGGAATGCACCGGCCTGATCGACGAGCCGACCGCCGCGAACAAGGTCCTGCAAGTGACGGACGGCGCGGTGGTGGACGTGGGCGGCGGCACGACCGGCCTGGCGATCTTCAAGGACGGCCAGGTGGTGTACACCGCCGACGAACCGACCGGCGGCACGCATTTTTCGCTGGTGATCGCCGGGGCGCTCGACATCCCCTTCGAGCAGGCCGAGGCGCTCAAGATCGACCCCCGCGAGCAGACGCGCCTGTTCCCCGTCATCCGCCCGGTGATGGAAAAGGTCGGCAGCATCATCAACCGCCACATCGCGGGACACAAGGTCGAACACATCTACCTGGTGGGCGGCACCTGCGCCTACCCCGGCATGGACCAGGTCATCCAGGAGATGACCGGCATCGAGACCATCCTGCCTGGCAACCCGTTGTTCGTGACGCCGCTCGGCATTGCCATGCACAACCATTAACTGGAGCCTTTCAATGGCAGACAATCAACAATTCTCATTACGCGTATATTCCTATCTCGACCGAATGCAGCCGCAATACGCCGCCTTCGTGGGCACCATCACCCAGGGCGACCTGCCGACCGAGGGCATGGCCTCGCTGTACGTGGAGGTGGCCCCCGGCAACGAAGTCTTCCGCCTGGTGGACATCGCCGTCAAATCGACCGAGGCCAAGCCGGGCGCGCAGATCGTCGAACGCGAGTTCGGCATGTTCGAGGTTCACTCGCACTCGCAGTCCGAGGTGCTGGAAGCCGGCCGCATCGTGCTCGAACGCCTGGGACTGAATCCCGCCGACCGCATCAAGCCGTACATCGCCTCGGTGCAGATCATCACCAACATCGACCCCTACCAGTCGCAGCTGCTCAACCGCTTCCGCCGCGGCTCGATGCTGGTGCCCGGCGAGACCATGCTGGTGCTGGAATGCGCTCCCGCCGCCTACATCAACTATGCCGTCAACGAAGCCGAGAAGGGTTCCAACATCAAGATCCTGCACGTCTCCTCGGTGGGACGCTTTGGCCGCATGTGGCTGTCCGGCTCGGAGGCGGAGATCGTCACCGCCCGCAACGCCGCCGTCAAGGCCCTGGAAGAACTGGACGGAAGACCCGAGAAGTAAATATAACCGGCCCGTGTCATGCTGAGGAGCGCAGCGGCGAAGCATCTCCGTATTGCGGGAGACCCTTCGCTCCGCTCACGGTGACACGCGCGGAGGCATCATGCCCAAAACCTTTATCACCGAACGCGACGTGGAAGACATGCAGGCCCGCGGGGTGACGTCCATCGACGTGACCGATCACGTGGTGCTGACCGACCTGGCGGTCGAGCGCGCGATGAAACTCGGCGTCAAGCTGAAACGCGTCGAGACCTCGCCCGCGCCCAGGGCCAGCTACAGCCCCTCGGTCAATTTGATCGCGGCCTATCCGCACGAACCCAACCGCCCGTCGACGGGGGCGCCGCTGCCTGCCGCGCCCGCCTCACAGGCGGAGCTGTTCGCCAGGATCCGCTCGGCGGTGCTGGCGCGCCTGGACGGGCAGGTCGATGCGGTCCTGCTGGATGCGGTCATCGCGAAGGTGCTGGCAGGGATGGGCTGAGTGGGTGCGTGGTAATAATTGGTAATTGGTGATTGGTGATTGGTAATTTTGGGGACGGCGCGGGCCGGGCATGGGATTGCCTGGCCTGCGCGTTTTTAAGGGGAGCCCTGCCTGGATGTGATGAGGTATATTTCGTGTAGCCATTTTAGACAATGCAAAAGGGAAGGCAAGGGGTTGTCCATAAAATAAAGGGCAAGGATTGGACAAGACTGCCCGAGCACCCCAGCAGGCATCCGACAGGGCGGGGGAACGCTCCCCGTGAAGGGAGCGACAGTATGGG
>JBMOMS010000243.1:0-5073 GCA_049324895.1 Chloroflexota bacterium | reverse complement strand
ACAGGCTGCGGTTGATATTCACTTTCGATTCGGCATATAATTATTTCAGCAAGGATGCGCATCGAATTCGACGCGACGGATCGGAGGCAGTATGTCATCACGTTTGCATCTTCGAAGAATGGCCGCAGTGGCTGTGGCGGTGTTCCTGTTTGTGCTGGCCTGCTCGATTTCGGTCAGCCCGCCGGTCAGCGGTGACGCTCCGCCTGCCTACGATGCGACCAAGGCCGTGCTGGAGTTGCAGTCCACGGCCATGTCGCTCCAGTTGACCCAGGCGGCTTTCAACAACCAGCCTGCGTCCACGCTGCCCCCGCCGCCGGCTCCCACGCAGGCGCCGTCCACGGCGGTCCCCCCGCCGACCCAGCCGCTGCCGACCTCCACCCAGGATTTTATGGCGCGCATGAAGACGGCCAAAATCCTGGTGTATGAGAACACGGACGAGCGCAACATCGGCTTGTGGATTCGCGACGCCCTGGATGGGCTGGGATTGACCTACACCCATACCGGCTCGTACAGCGGCCACTTCATGGAATACCTTAATTCGGGCACGAAGTGGGATTTGATCATCGTGGGGGCCGAGGACAAGGATAAGATCTCGGGCGAGTTCTGGGACGTGATCGACAGCCGCCTGGCGCGCGACAAAACCGCCCTGATCGTGGAAATCTGGTACCTCGACCGCGAGGCCAACGGGCCGATTGCCAAGATCCTGTCCCGCTGCGGCATCCGTTACCAGAAGGATTACGACCTGGCAAACTCCATCTACTGGTGGAAGTCCGATCATCCCGTGTTCAACGAGCCGAATGTGGTCCTGCCGCTGCTGCACTACAACCGCTTCTGGGCCTCCCAGGCCGGGGATCAGATTCGGCTGGGCAGCGGGGGAGATGCCACCCTGCTGGCCGGTCTTTCCTCCCACCCGCAAAGTCAGGAGGCTGTGCTGGCCACCTGCGAACAGGGACGCATCATCTTCCAGACCTTCTCTGACCACGATTACGACCGCGGGGAGATCGTCCCGCTGTGGGAGAATTACATCTACTACACCCTGAAAAACCATTTCGCCGTCGTGCCATAAACCCCCGATGGGAGTAAAATTAGGCTCCATCCCATTGACAGGAGAGTTTGATGCCCTACTCATTGACCCGTTGGAGCCTGAAAGATTTATACCCCGGCCAGGATTCGCCCGAACTGGAAGCAGCCTTCGACCAGATTGAAGAGCAGGTGACCTCGTTCGAGGGGGTGCGCGGCAAGTTGCGCCCCGAAATGCCCGCCGACGAGTTCCTGCACGTGGTCAGGTCGCTGGAGGACACCACCCGCATCATCCACAAGCTGGATGCGTTCTCGGGCTTGGCCTTTGCCGCCGATACGCAGGACCAGTCTGCGCAGACTCTGCAGACCCGCGTCCAGCAGTTCGAAGCGGATATCCAGAATCGCGTGTTGTTCTTTAGCCTATGGTGGAAGGAATTGGATGATGCGAATGCCCGGCGCCTGATGGATGTCTCGGGTGATTATCGGTATTTTCTCGAAGAGATGCGCCACTTCAAGCCGCACACCCTGAGCGAGCCGGAGGAGAAGGTGGTCAACCTCAAGGACGTGACCGGCTCGAATGCGCTCATCACGCTCTACGACTCGATCACCAACCGCTACACCTTCAAACTCAAGGTGGATGGCAAGACCCGTGAGCTGACCCGCGCCCAGTTGATGAGCTTTGCCTACAGCACCGATCCAAAGGTGCGCGCCAAAGCCTACCAGGAACAATTCCGCGTGTATGGGAACGACGGCCCGATCCTCGGGCAGATGTACCAGACCTGCGTGCGCGACTGGTACAACGAGAACATCACCCTGCGCAAGTTCAAGACGCCCATTTCGGCCCGCAACCTGGGAAACGACATCCCCGACGAGGCCGTGGACGCGTTACTGGGCGTAGCGCGCAAGAACGCGAACGTGTTCCAGCGCTTCTTCAAGTTGAAAGCCAAACAACTGGGCGTGAAGAAGATCAAGCGTTACGACATCTACGCCCCCGTGGCGGGTTCCGATAAACAATATTCCTTCGAGCAGGCCGCCGACATGGTGCTCGACTCGTTCAGCGCATTCAGCCCCGAATTCGGGATGCTGGCCCGGCGCGTCTTCGACGAGAACCACCTCGACAGCGAGATCCGCAAGGGCAAACGCGGCGGCGCGTTCTGCGCCTCGGTGCTGCCCGAAACCACGCCCTACGTGCTGGTCAATTTCCAGGGCAGCGCGCGCGAAGTGGCCACCCTGGCCCACGAGTTGGGACACGCCATCCACGCCATGCTGGCCGCGCATCACAGCACCTTCACCTTCCACTCCTCCCTGCCGTTGGCGGAGACCGCCTCCACCTTCGGCGAGATGATGCTGGTCGAAAAGATGCTCGCCACCGAGACCGACGAGGCCCTGCGCCGCGACATCCTCTTCCGCCAGGTGGATGACTCCTACGCCACCATCGGGCGCCAGGCCTTCTTCGCCATGTTCGAGCGCAGCGCCCACGATATGATCCTGAAGAATGCCAGCGTGGACGAGATCTCGGCCATGTACATGCAGAACCTCAAGGAGCAATTCGGCGATTCGCTCGAGCTGAGCGAGGATTTCAAATGGGAATGGGTCGCCATCCCGCACTTCTATCACACCCCGTTCTACGTGTATGCCTATGCCTTCGGCAAACTGCTGGTGCTCTCGCTCTACAAGCAGTTCAAGGCCGAGGGCGAATCCTTCAAGCCGAAATACCGCAAGATCCTGGCCGCGGGCGGCTCGGAAGTGCCCGCGAAGATCCTGGCCGAGGCGGGTGTCGACATCTGCTCGGCGGCCTTCTGGCAGGGCGGTTTCGACGTCATCAGGGAGCAGGTCGAGGAACTGGAACGGTTGTAGGAAGAAAGAGGAAACCCACGGAGTCCGCAAGTTCTACTTGCGGACTTTTTGTTTTAACGAAGACATGCAGAAGCAGCGCTTCCGGACTCCGACAAACTAATCGTAATACTGCGTATCCCCACCCCAGACGTGGCGGCGGCCTTCGGCCAGGATCTGGTCGAGGGTCATATCGTGATGGGCCTTGTCGGCGGGGTGGTAGTGGATGTGGACGCGCCGCAGGTTGGGAACCGACTGGCACAGCAGGCCTTCGACCTGGGTGGCGATGGCATCCCCCGCGCGGACGCTCAGCGCGCCGTCGATGCCGATGGTCAGGTTGACCACGATGTGCGGGCCGAAGCGGTGGGCCTGCACTTCTTCGAGCTGTTCCACGCCGGGCACGGCCTTGAGCAGTTCGGCAATCTGTTTGGCCAGTTCCAGGCTGGGCACGGCGTCCATCAGGTCGACCGAGGATTCGCGCAGGATGTAGATGCCCGTGCGCAGGATCAGCAGGGCCACCAGCGCGCCCGCCAGCGGGTCGACCCACGGGAGTCCGCGCTGGCCGAGGAAGATGCCCACGGAAGCGGCTGAGGCGGAGAAGATGTCGTTGCGGTGGTCGTAGGCCAGGGCGTCGACCACGGGGTTATGGGTTTCGCGTCCCAGGCGGCGGACGTAGAGGAACATCCCGATCTTGATCAGCACCGTGCCAAGCGCCACCCACAGCGCGAAGGGATGCGATCCCAGCGAGGTGATATTCCCATCGATCATATCCCAGATCTTATCGACGGCATCCCAGAAAACGGCCACTGCGGTGGCCACCACGAAGGCGCCCACCACCAGCGAGGCAATGCTTTCCAACTGGCGGTGGCCGTAGGGATGCTCGTCGTCGGCGGGCTTGTTGGCGAGACGCACGAAGATGCTGGCGACCACGTAATAGGCCACGTCCGAGGTCGAGTTGATGCCCTCGGCCAGCAGGGCCGGGCTGTGACTCAAAATCCCGAAGGTGGTCTTTACGGCGGATAGAACGATGTTGACCCCCAGTCCCAAATTGACAGCCAGCAGGCTCTTGCGGTCTCTTTCGTGCGTCATCAGGATGATTGTATGGGGGATTGGCGGCTTCGGCAATGGAGGAATATCCTGTTTTGGGGGTGAGTGAGAAGAATCGGCCATTGCGGCGGCGCGGTTCGATGCTAGAATGGTGAAAATATTCAACAAGGAGAAAAAATGGCAGACGATTATGTCCAGAGCATGTTGGGCGAGAACGAACGCATCCTGCTGCGCACGCACCAGCACCGCTTCGTGCTGTTCAGTATGATCGTGGCGGAACTGACCATCACCCTGTTGTTGTTCATCGGCGTTGGCGTGGCGAGCATGTATTTTCCGCCGGCGTCGGTTGCCTTCGTCCTGGTGGTGCTTCCGCTGGGCAGCATGGCGCGCGACATTCTGATTTGGAGCAACCATCAGTACCTGGTCACCAACCGCCGCGTGATTCAGGTCTCGGGCATCTTCAACAAGAATGTGGTCGATTCGTCGCTGGAGAAGGTCAACGATGTCAAGATGACGCAATCCTTCTTCGGCAGGATGTTCGACTATGGCGACATCGCAATCCTGACTGCCAGCGAGATCGGCGTCAACCAGTTCAAGCGCATCGGCAACCCGATCATGTTCAAGACGGCCATGCTCAACGCCAAGGAGAAGCTCGGCTTCGAGGGTATGGCGTCGCAGGCGCCGACGGGCAAAGCCATCCCCGCCCTGATCGCGGAACTGGACGAACTGCGCAAAAAGGGCATTGTTACGGAAGAGGAATTCAAGCAGAAGAAGGCGCAGCTGTTGGCGAAGATGTAGTGTGGTTGGTAATTGGTAACTGGTAATTGGTAACTGGTAATTGAACCGTTGGCTGCGTTTCCAAAAACTCCAGGAAACTTGGAGTATTTGGAAACGTTGTCTTTGGAACGTTTAACGTTGAACGTCGAGTGTTGAAATCTCGGGTATACTTCGCATCGCTCCCCGGGGCTGCAGCGAATATATCACACCAGACCCCGGAACCCGAATTTCCCAGAGAAACGAAACCTTCCTGAACGATGACAGACCACATCCGTAACTTCTGCATTATCGCGCACGTCGACCACGGCAAGTCCACGCTGGCCGACCGTTTGCTGCAACTGACCGGCACCATTTCCGAGCGGGATATGTCCGCGCAGGTGCTTGATTCGATGGATC
>JBMOMS010000242.1:31298-38520 GCA_049324895.1 Chloroflexota bacterium | reverse complement strand
CTTTCCGGCGATGAGGCGCTCCTGCTAATTCTGAAAGAAAAACTGATCGACGCGCAAACTCCTGCTGTCAAGAAATCAAAATCAAATCCTTGGCGTAATTTCAAACACGGCAAAGCCCTTTTTCAACGCCCCTTGCCTGCGAAACTTTAGTCCACACCCAGTTCCCGCTTGCCGCTTGTGTTATCATGGATTTCCCGGTACAATTTTGCACAAATGTTCTAAGGGTCAATATGCCAATAGACTACCAGCAAATCCACACCCAGGTCAAAGCCATCGGGCAGGGCGCCAGGGAACGGCAAAAGAAGAAAGAGGAAAGGCAGGCCCAGGCGCGCGCGCTGCTGTCTGCCTGCGCGTCCCAATTGGATGCGCTGCGGAACAAAGTGGATTCCGCCAAAGCGGCCGATCCCAACCTGCGCTGTGCGCTCCCGTTAAATGAGCCGCTCGACTTCTCCGCCCCCGCGCCTGCCCCCGTTAAAGAAGCCACCCTCATCGCCGCCGACGGATCGCAGATCAACCCCGACCGCCACGCCGCGGTGCAGTTCGGGCTGATCAACGTCGGCGCCATCATCCTCAAGTTGAACTCGGGCGCCGCGCCCGAAATCTTCACCGACAGCGAACTGCTCTACGGCGACGACCTGCTGCCCAACGGCCTGCCCCTGTCTGACGGCATGGTGGCCCTGCGCCGCGACCTGAAGGAACGCAGCGCCCTGGACGGACTCTCGCAGGGCCTGACGGGCGAGGTGGTCACCTTCACCGACGGCCCCATCGAATTATGGGGCGCGCAGGGCGAGGATGCCCGCGCCTACGCCGAATTCCTCGAACGCTACAAGACCCTGCTCTCACGCCTGCAATCGCGCGGCGTCATCACCGCCGGCTACGTGGACAAACCCGCCGCCGACCTGGTCGGGCGCCTGCTCGAAATCGTCTCGGCGGACAATGAGCAGATGCAGAAAATTCGCGAACACCACCCCCTGCGCGGGGTCAGCGACCGCTGGCTGTACGGCGAGCGGAGCCAGCCCCTGCTGCCGCCCGGCCATCGCTCGGCGGTCTTCCAGATCCAATCCAGCGCAGAGAAGAACTACAAGGGCCTGCTCGCATTGCACTTCTTCTACCTCAACGTCGGCGCGGAGGGACACCCCTGGCCCGTGCGTGTCGAAATCCCCAAATGGGTGGTGGACGACCCCGCCAGCCTGGACCTGCTGCACGGCGTGCTGGTCGAACAATGCCGCATGATGGGCAGCCGGCCCTACCCCTACCTGCTGCACCGCGCGCACGAAACCGCCGTGGTCAAGCTGGAGGAAAAACAGCAAATCGAGCAAATGCTCCAGTTGGAATTGCGCCGTCATGATACAGACATGGACGAAGGCTCGTACAAACAATCCGCCAAGGACCTGTCGGGCCGGCCCAGGCGCTGACCGCTCTTCCCCGTTTTTTTCTGTTGACGCCGGCAGTGGTACTGCCGGCGTTTCATTTGGGCAGGGGCAGGTTGAAGCTCAACCAGGTTCCGCGCCCGATCCTGCTCTCGACCTTGAAATCCCCGCCCAGGGCCAGCACGCGTTCGCGCATTCCGCGCAGGCCGTAATGTCCCACGGGCATGGCATTAACATCGAAACCCGCGCCCTCGTCGCGGATGGACACGCGCAGCCGCCCATCACACTCCACCAGGAGGCGCGCCGCGCGGCACCCGCTGTGGCGGGCGATGTTTTGCAGCGCCTCGCGGATGACCCACAGGGCCGCCCCCGCCAGGCTGGAGGGAAGCGCCAGTCCTGCTGGCAGCTCCGCTTCGACGACCAGCAGCGGCCCGCCTTCGGGTCCCGTTTTTTGGGCGAAGGCCTGCACCTGGATTTGGATGGCTTCCGTTAAATCGATCATCTCCTCAGACGGGGCGTTGCGCAGCTGGTCCAGCAGCAGGCGCATCTCGCGCAGGATGTCGCTGGCCAGCGATTCCAACTCGGCCAATTGATCCTTGAAGGAATCGGGCGCGGCGGCCTTCAACCCGCGTGCCATCAGGTGCAGGCCAAAGAGGCTTTGCGTAACCGAGTCGTGCAGGTCACGGGCGATGCGCTGGCGTTCCTCATACGCCGCAATCGACTGGCGGTCGGCCAGGGTCTGCGCCGTCTGTTCCTTCACGCGCGCTTCGAGATTCTGGTTCAACTCGTACAGCGACTCGTAGGCGTTGGCATAGGCCAGCGCCAGCGCCGCCTGGCCGCTCAAGGCATACAGGCGGTTGCTCTCATCCGTGTCGTAGCCGGGACCCGCGCGGCGCGGTCCCAGCCAGTAACCGCCAAAATTGATACTGCCCGCCACCAGTCGCACATTCCAGGCCGGGACAAGGTGCGCGGGCGGCACATCCGGTTCGGGAAAGAGTTTGAGCGCGGCCCATTCCGCCCCGATCTGCGCGGGAAAAACCTCCGTCAACAGGCGCGCGATCTCATCGCGGCGGTTGGCGCGCGCCAGGGAGGCCTGCATGGATTGCACGGCGGCCTGGAATTTCAGACGGTCGGGATAAAGCAGCTGGTCCAGCCAGTTTTGCATGGAGCGGCGCAGCGGCTCGAACAGCAGCGCAGCCGCCAGCACGCTCACCACCGGCGCCAGCGGGCGCGACGCGTTGACAAACAACTCGGTCAGCGCAAAGGTCAGGCCCAGGTACAGGGTCAGCAGCGCCAGCGAAACGGAACCATACGCCAGGGTGCGCCGCAGGAATCGGTCGATGCCAAACAGGTCGTGGCGCAGCACGGCGTAGACCAATCCCAGCGGCACGAAAATTTGGAAGGATAACAACACGTTATAAGGGATGAGGTCGACCTCCAAGGCCAGGGTCAATGGGCGAATCCAGAGCGGCGTCTCGGCTATCAGGATGCTGAACATGACCACGCGCGCCTGTTGGGCAAGGCGCGCATTCTCAGGCGCGGGGTCGCGGACAATGCGCAGCATGTTGCGCAGGAACTGCCACATGACAAAGGTGAACCAGCCGAAGAGCAGGATGACGGACAGCAGGCGCACCCAGCCCACCGGGACCATCAGGAAGAAGGCCAGCAGACACAAGGACAGGGCATAGGCCCCGATCAAGGTTCTGGACGGAACAGGCGCGCGCCGCGGAAAACGCAGGCTGATGTGCAGCGCCATGGGCAGCAGGATGACTCCATTGACCAGGCGCAGGAAGGCGAACGGGGCCATGAACGTGTACGTGGGCTGCCCATCGCGCAATTCGGGCATGTCCGAGGCCTCGAATGGGATAAGGAGGAAGAAGGCGAAAAGCACCGCGAAGGTGGCAATCAGCGTATGTTCGGGCTGCGGGCGCAGGATGGCGGGAATCAGCCCGGTGAAGAAGATCAACGCGGCCACGATGGCGGAGAAAACAGTCACCTGGCCCCGCGCGGTCTCCCCACTGGCCAGCGAGGCCCAGCCCAGCGCCAGCAGTTCGAAGGCGGCCACACCAGCCAGGGGCAGGAAGAGCGATGCGATTCTTTTCATGGGTCGATTGTAGAAGCACAGGCGGGATGGGTCAATACCCGCGCGTAAAATCCACCCGGTAATTCAACGGCTCGCCGCTCACGTAGCGGCGGTAATTCTCGATGAACAGCGCGGCGATGTCCTTGGGGAAACTGGGCGCGGAGGTATGCGAGGTGATGAGCAGGTTGGGCGTGCGCCAGAAGACGTGATCGGGCGGCAGCGGCTCTTGTTGGAAGACGTCCAGCACCGCGCCGCGCAGCCGTCCCCCAGCCAGTGCCGCCGCCAAAGCGGATTCGTCCACGGCGCTGCCGCGTCCCACGTTGAAGAAAAGCGCATGGGGAGGCAGCGCTGCCAGCACTGACGCGTCGACCAGGCGGCGCGTCTCGCGCGTGTTGGGCAGGATGACCACCAGGTAATCGAGACCAGCGGCAAAGGCGGGCAGGTCGGCGTGGAAGTAGGTGTCCACGTCGGGGCAGTCCTCGCTGGCGCGGGTGTAGCCGCGCACGTTCATGCCGAAGTGTTTGGCCGTGCCCGCCACGTGCGCGCCGATCGAGCCAACGCCCAGCAGACCGATGGTCTTGCCGCGCAGGCTGCCGGTCAGCAGGTTGTTCCAACGGCCCTGCCGCTGCGATTCGAGATGCTCCAGCATGTGGCGCTCGTGCAGCAGCAGGTAGCCGATGACGTACTCGGACATCAACGGGCCGAACACCCCGCGCGCGTTGGTCAGGATGTAATCGCGCGGCAGGGAGGGATCCAGCAGCGGCTCGACGCCCGCCCAGGTGGATTGCATCCAGCGCAGGTTGGGCAGGCGCGCGACCACATCCTTGAGCAGGCCGGGGTCGCCGAAGGCCAGGTCGCAGTCCGCGGCGGGAGTGGTGACGATCTCCAGTCCCGGCAGGGCCAGGCGGAGTTGATCCAGATAGGGCTGGGGATCGCGGGCAAGGAGCAGGAGTTTGGGCATGGGAGTTTCCAGGAGTAACGGGATTCGATGAGCACAAGTATATACCGCACTCGGGTGAAAATTGCGCTTTTTTAGAGGGTGGAATGCGCAATTTTCACCCGTGGGTATTTTATAATACTCGCGGTCATAACTTGCGTTTTCCCCGCTCCAAAAAACGCAATTCCCCGGCCCACTGTCAGGAACCATTGGAAATGGATGGGGCGACATTCATGCCGCCCCATCCATCCGTGCTACGCGGACTGCTTCTTCAATCGGTCCACGTAATGTTTGCGGAACTTGGCGACCTTTGGCTCGATTACGGCGCGACAGTAGGGCTGGCTGCGATTGTGGACGAAGTATTCCTGATGGTAATCCTCGGCCACGTAGAATTGGTCCAGCGGCGTGACCTCGGTGACGATGGGATTCGGCCACAGTTTTGATTCGCTGATTTCGCGGAGGACGGCCTCGGCGGCGGCGCGCTGGGACTCGTCGTGGGTGAAGATGGCCGAGCGGTACTGCGTGCCCACATCCGCGCCCTGGCGGTTGAGCGTGGTCGGGTCGTGGACGGTGAAGAAGACGCGCAGCAGGTCGGCGTAATCCAGCACGGACGGGTCGAAGGTAACCTGCACCACTTCGGCGTGACCGGTCATGCCTGTGCAAACGGCCTGATACGACGGGTTGGGGACCCGTCCGCCCGCGTAGCCCGACTCGACCGAGACCACGCCATTGAGTTGATCGAAGACGGCTTCGAGACACCAGAAACAGCCGCCCGCCAGGGTTGCCTTTTGAAGAGCGCTCATGATAATTTCTCCTTTTCTACATCTTTCATTTGGAACACCTTTTTGATGCAGCGTGAGAACCAAATCTTATTAATAAAGTATTACAGGTTGTAAAGCCTGGTGTTTGCCATACCGCACTCGGGTGAAAATTACGTTTTTTAAAGGGTGAATGTACCTTCTCAAAATTTTGGGGCGTGCTCTGGAATCCCGAAGTTCTACTTCGGGATAAAGCGCAAGTAGAACTTGCGCGCTCCAAAATACCCCTGGTTATTGAGAAGATACGGTGGAATGCGCAATTTTTACCCGTGGGTATTATATAATCCCTGGCAACGCAAGTCCGTGGACTTGCGCCACCTTACCAAAAGGAGCTTTCTCATGGATTGGTTTTTCAACAGCAGGTTGTTCGAACTGGCGCGCCAGGGCAAACGGCTGACGCATATCCTGGCGGTCATGCCGCTTTCATTGTTGTTCATGCTCCTGGCAGCATTTGGTGCGATCCCGCTTGTCATTCTCATGGCAGTCATATACGGGCTGTCCGAGTCTTTGTTGACCCTGGAGGGGATGCCGCCCCTGGTTTCGGGTTTCTGGATGGCCCTGCAATTGATCCTGGGATTTTTCCTGACCTATGTGTTCGTGGGATTGTGGGTGCGCTTCTTCGAGAAACGTCCCGTTTGGACGCTGGGATATGAAATCAAGAATGCGCTCCTGCAATATGGCCGCGGATTCCTGATCGGCGCGGGGATGTTTGCGGGCGCGGTCGGCATCCTGGCTGTGCTGGGGATGCTGTCCTTCGAACAGGGCGACCCGTCCAACCAGGGGGTGGCTGCGCTGGGCGGTGTGCTGGTCGTGCTGCTTGGCTGGATCGTGCAGGGCGGCGGCGAGGAGGTGGTCATGCGCGGCTGGGTGCTGCCGGTGCTGGGCGCGCGCTACCGTCCCTGGGTGGGATTGCTGGTTTCCTCCCTGCTGTTTTCCTTTATGCACGCTTTGAATCCCGGGCTGAGCGTGCTGGCGCTGGTCAACCTGGCGTTGTTTGGCGTGTTTGCGGGACTGTATGCCATGCGCGAGGGTTCGTTGTGGGGCATCAGCGCCCTGCATACGGTCTGGAACTGGGTGCAGGGAAATATCTTCGGGCTGGCGGTCAGCGGGACCGAGACCGGCGGCGGGATGCTGTTCAACCTCCAAACGGCGGGCCCCGATTGGGTAACGGGTGGCGCCTTCGGTCCGGAGGGCGGGGCGGCGGTCAGTGTCGTGTTGGCGCTCGGCATCCTGGCGGTGCTGTTCGCGCCGAGGCTGTCCCCATCCGAAAAGGAAGTCCCCTCCCAGCCCTTGCCCTAGGATTCCAGGGAATTAAAAACGTCCAGCTTGCAGGGCTGGACGTTTTTAATTTAGTTTTTTAACCCCACAAAATGTAAACGATTTTATTGTTGTTATCAGCATTTTTCCCAATCACAGCGAGGCTCTCTACGGCTTTTGAGACATATCGCGTCTTCTTATGTTGTTTTTGGCAAGGAAATGGAAAGGAAAGACGCTGTGTGCGCGGCTTTAGGTAATCGTTTTCATCTTTTGTTACACAAAATGATATAATGGAGGCATGACAAGTATCAAAGATGTCGCCAAAGCCGCGGGGGTATCCACCGCCACCGTCTCCAGGGTGCTCGCCAACAAACCACCCATCCGCCCCGAAACGCGTGAGCGCGTGATGGCCGCCGTCGCCGAATTGAATTACCGTCCCAACCTGGTGGCGCGCAGCCTGCGTTCGCAAAAAAGCGCCAAGATCGGGCTGGTCGTTTCCGATATTCGCAACCCGTTCTTCACCGCCATCGGCCGCGCCGTGGAAGACGCCGCCTACGAGCAGGGCTACTCTGTGCTGATGTGCAACACGGACGAGAATCCCGAGAAGGAAATGCTCTACCTCAACCTGCTGCACGACGAGAACGTCTCGGGCATCATCTTCTCCCCCACCAATCAGTTTTGCACCCAGGCCCAGGATTTCCACTTCGACATTCCCACCGTGCTGATCGACCGCTCCATGCAAAACAAGGAAGCGGAC
>JBMOMS010000242.1:0-31198 GCA_049324895.1 Chloroflexota bacterium | reverse complement strand
GCACGACGAGAACGTCTCGGGCATCATCTTCTCCCCCACCAATCAGTTTTGCACCCAGGCCCAGGATTTCCACTTCGACATTCCCACCGTGCTGATCGACCGCTCCATGCAAAACAAGGAAGCGGACTTGGTGCTGCTCGACAATGTCAGCGCCGCCTACGAGTTGACCGAGCACCTGCTGGCCAACGGCTACCGCAAGATCGCGGGCCTGTTCGGCGATGCCAGCACCACCGGCCCCGAGCGCAGCCAGGGATTCAAAAACGCGCTCAAGGCCAACGGATTGAATCCGTTCTCCGTGGAGTTCGTCTCCCCGCGCATCCGCTCGGGCTTCTCGGCGGCTTCCGCCCTGCTGCAGGGCGCGGATTGTCCGGATGCCATCTTCACCAGCAACAGCATGTTGACCGCGGGCGCCTTCCAGGCCATCCGCGAGTTCAAGATGAAGATCCCCGACGAGATTGCCCTGGTCGGCTTCGACGTGACCGAATGGGGCGAATTCGTCGACCCGCCCATCACGGTCATCGCCCAGCCCACCGAGGAGATCGGCCGCACAGCGGTCGAGCTGCTCTTCCAGCGCCTGTCCAATCCCACCCGCTCCGCGCGGACAGTGATCCTGAAGGGGAATCTATTGAAGCGCGGGTCGAGTGGGGTGAGAGGCTGATCGTCGGATGGTCGATCCATCGAATGGCACAAAAGAACGTGGGGCGGCTACGGCCTGCCGCGCGATTGGATGGATCGCAAACGGATGATGGCGCGCAACTGGAAGTAGTTTACCCTGCGGGTACGATGTCGACAGGCCCAACCCATCGCCTTCGGACTGGTGCGGATGATGGCGCGCGGGTGGAAGTCCGTTTCGACAGGGTTTCGTCAAGCTCAACCACCTGCTCAACGCAAGGCTTCGGGGTGGAGGCGCTTGTCCATGCGGCGGGGTGAGTAATGTGTTCGCACTTTGCTGTATAATCGCCGTTGTCAAAAGGAGTTTATTTATGTTGGCACAAACGGCTCTCAAATACGATGTGGAAGTAAATAAAGATGGGCAAGTTGAACTTGCTGTCCCATTTCCTGTCGGTGCGCATGTAACCGTCTTTGTCGTAGATGCAGGCGATGCGTTTGCCGATCTGCTTTACGCGACACAAACGAGTCTCGATTTTTGGGATAATCCCATTGATGACGAGGACTGGAACAATGCCTGAACAAGGGGATATTCTGCTTGTGCCGATCCCGTTTACCGACCTTTCGTCGCAGAAGCGGCGGCCTGTGATCGTTGTCTCCAACAACGCCTACAACCAGAAAACGACAGATTTGGTTGTCGTGGCAATGACATCGAATCCTGTTGAAGCAGATTACAGTTTTACGATTACTTCGGATGATCTCGAAAAGGGGACGCTCAACCATCCAGGCAAAGTCCGCGTGGACAAGATTTACACGATTTCCAAGTCCATTGTGGTTAAGACATTTGGGCGGGTGAAGGGGAAAGTAATGGAGCGGATTCGCAGTGAACTGCAAAGTTTGACCGCGAAGAAGTGAGTGAGCTGCCACGAACGATAAGCCCACCTTGCCATTTATTTGGCGGGGTGGGCTATTTTTTTTCAAGAAGGCTCTTCGGGGTCGGAGGCTGTCTGCTTCGACAGGCTCAGCACAACGCGTGCGACGGGGTGTGGGTTTTGGCGGGGTGTCTGTGGGGGAAAGAACCTCACCCTGATCGGCTTGAGTAATCGGCGTGTCCGTTGTGACCTCACCCAAGGGAGAGGGTATGCGGTCGGTTTCTTTTCTTGGTTGGTGGGCAAATCGGTTTTCCAAAGCAAATATTCATTGCAGGAAGGTTTGGCTTCTCCCCCTTGGGGGAGACGGGAGAGGGGGCAATGTGTCACGGACGCTTCGCACAGGTGGAACGGATGTCCGTTTCGACAGGGTTTCGACAAGCTCAACCACCTGCTCAACGCAAGGCTTCGGGATGGGGGATGCGAAGCAGTCCGTTTCGACAGGCTCAGCACAACGCGTGCGGCGGGTTGTGGGTTTCGGCGGGCGTGTCCGTAGACTTGGTATAATTGCCGTTGTCGAGAGAGAAAAGAGGCAGCATGGAAATTCGAGAATTACAGGCACAATACGTTACTGACCAGAACGGTAAAAAGACAGCCGTCATCCTCCCAATTGAGGAATTTGAAGAGCTGTTGGAAGACCTGGATGATCTGGCTGTTCTGGCAGAACGCCGTGACGAACCTGCCATTCCATTCGATGAAGTTATCAAGAGGTTGAAGCGTGATGGCTTCCTACAAGATTGAGTGGAAGAACTCGGCCTACAAGGAACTTCAAAAACTGCCGCGTCAGATTATTTCAAGAGTCGTCGCGGCAGTTTCAGAATTATCCAACGAGCCATTTCCGCAAGGCGTTAAAAAATTGGTCGGATCGGAATTCAGTTATCGCATTCGCGTTTGGGGATTATCGCGTGGTTTATGAAGTTATTGCTGATAAGTTGATTATCGAAATCATTCGTGTTCGTCACCGCAAGGATGTTTATAGATGACACAGATCAAGGTGGTTTACGATCAACAAGGCAGTACGCTTACCGTCTAGTTCGGCAATCCCCAGGATGAGGTCATTGCCGAGGAAACGGGCGATGAAGTGATTCTGATGAAAGACAAAAACGGAAATGTGGTCGGTTTTGAAAAACTGAATTACATTTTGCCCGCTTCTTCACGGTTGAACGTGGCGTTTGAAACGGTTGCCGCGTAGTAGCAGGATAAAGTTGACAAGAAGACTTCCGAGGTCGCTGAGGCTTCGGAAGTCTTTTGTTTTGCTGAGATGACACGCAAATGGAAGTCCGCTTCGACAGGGTTTCGACAAGCTCAACCACCTGCTCATCGCCAGGCTTCGGGGTGGGGGATGCGAAGCAGTCCGTTTCGACAGGGCTTCGTCCCTGCCTGGGGAAAAGGATAAAAGATGAATGGCTAACTGGCAGTCTTTTGGATAAGTGTATAATCAGGGCAGAGCGAAAGGTAATGTAAAATGATTACTGCTACTCCTCAAGATGTTTTGAAAATGCTTCGTCAACTTCCGCCGCGTGAGCGCCTGAAAGTGATCTATCAGGCATTGCCCGAAATCGAGCAGAGTTTATCGGAAAACGTCCGCGCTTATAAGCCTCTGCGCGGTTTGTGGAAGGATTTACTCCCGTCCATTTCGGAAAAAGATATTGACGACGCCCGCCGTGAAATGTGGAAAGATTTTCCGCGCGAGGATATTTAATGATTCGCGCCGTTGCCGATACTATGCGGTGATCTGGTATCTGTTCGAAGATGAAAGACTCTCGTCTGCCGCGAAAGAGTTTCTGGATGATTCCGCGCAGAACGGGGAACAAATCGGCATTTCCGCTATCAGTTTGATAGAAATCGTTTGCCTGGTGGAAAAAGCCAAGATCAACCCCGAAACTTTGGAGAGACTTCTTCGATCCATTGAGGCAGGTAATGCGGCATTGGTGGAAATTCCTGTGACAGGAATAATCGCCAAGCGGACGAGAGAAGTTTCGCGTGATGCCGTTCCTGATATGCCTGACCGAATTATCGCGGCCACCGCGTTGGAATTGTCCGTGCCGCTTATCAGCCGTGATGGAAAAATCAGAGCCAGTGGTTTGGCGACCATTTGGTAGGAAGTCGGCTTTGAGGTGGGGCAGGGTGTCCGTTTTGACAGGGCTTCGTCCCTCCCTGCGGTTACATAACTCTGAGTTCAAAAAACGCCCGGCATGCGCCGGGCGTTTTGCATCATCCCGTCCTCACCGCCGCAAAACCCAGCCCATGCGGGCCGACATGTGTGCCGATGACCGTGGTCACGTTGACCAGCAGGATGTCCCGCGGCACGGACTGGCTGGCTTTTTGCATGAGCGCATCCAAAAACGCGCGCGCCCGAGACTCGAGGCCCGAGTGCAGGACGGCCAGCCGTTCCAGCGGGCCGGCCTCGAAGAGAAAGTTCATCAATCGTTCATCCGCCTGGTGTGTCGTCCGCACGGCGGCGATGGCTTTGACCACTCCTTCGCCCAGGCTGATCATGGGTTTGATCGAGAGCAGCCCGCCCAACGCGGCCACCGCGCCTGGGACGCGTCCGCTGCGGCGCAGGTATTCCATCGTATCCAGCGCGGCGTTGACCTTCAGCCGCTTCTGCGTGGAAGCGATGGCCTCCAGCGCGGCCTGCTCGCCCATCTCCGCGGCCTCGGCGGCGGCCAGCACCTGGAAGCCCAATCCCAGCGAGAGCGAGCCGCTGTCCACGCAGGTGACCCGGCCCGCAAATTCCCTGGCCGCCAGACGGGCCGTATCCACGATGGAGGTCAGTTTGCCCGCCGCGTGGATGGAGAGCACCTGACCGCATCCGCGTTGCAGCAGGGCCTCGTAACGGGACGCGTACTCGCCCATGGCGGGCGCAGCCGTCGTCGGCGGGGTGCGCAGGTCCGGCAGGCGCTGGTAGAACTCGTCGCGGGTGATGTCCCGCCCGTCGATGTACTCCCGCCCTTCCAGCACCAGGATCGAGGGAATGACCTCCAGACCATGCTGTTCGACCAGGTGGGCGGGGATGTCGCAGGTTGAGTCGGTGACGATGCCAAGTTTCATTTTGTACGCTCGATCCGCCGGGGCGGCCATGTCGGTTAAAAAAAGCCTGCGCCGGGAATGGCGCAGGCAGACGGGTAAAAATTTACTCCACCGAAATGATGAACTGGTAATGCGGCTGGCCGCCTTCCTGCACCTCGATCTCGAGCGCGGGATATTTGCCGCCGATCACGTCCTTGATGCGGTTGGCCTCGGCGTGCGGCATGCCCTCGCCGTAGAACAGGGTCACGAGTTCATGGTTCGCCGCGTCGGCTTTTTCGAGCAGGCCGAGCACGCCTTCCTCCACGCTGTTGGCGGAGAGCACCAGCTTGCCGTCCAGCAGCGCGATGACCTGACCCGATTCCACGTTCACGCCATCGATTTCCACGGTGCGGGTGGCGACGGTGATCTCACCCGTCTTGACCATGCCCGCGGCGCGGGTCATCTTCTCGGCCACGGCGTCCAGGTCTCCCTCAGGGATGAGCGAGAGCATGGCGGCCAGGCCCTGCGGCACGGTGCGGGTCGGCACCACGGCCACCTTCTTGACGGTCACGTCCTTGGCCTGGTTGGCGGCCATGACAATGTTCTTGTTGTTCGGCAGGATGATGACCTTGTCGGTCGGCAGGTTCTCGAAGGATTTCAAAATATCCTGCGTGGACGGGTTCATGGTCTGCCCGCCCTCGACCACGGCGGCTACGCCCAGGCTGGCGAAGATGCGGCTGAGTCCCGCGCCGGGCGAGACGACCACCACGGCGATCTGTCCAGGCTCCACGGTGGCAAACTCGATGCGCGCGGCCTTGCCCTTCTGGATGTCATCCATCTGGGCCAGCAGGTTTTCGATGGCCACCTTTGTGACCGTGCCGATGCCCATGATGTAATCGATGGGTTCATAGCGCTTCTCGGTTGGCACGTGGATGTGCATACGGTACATGCCGTCGCCTTCACCCACCTGGATGGACGTGCCCATTTCCTCCAGGCGGCCGTAGAACGACAGCAGGTTCAACTCTTCGTTCGGGAAAAAGTCCACCACCACTTCATAGTCCTGGCCCTCTTCCACTTCTTCCATTGCGTCCTGCATGCTCATCGCAGACAGCGGCTGGACGCTCATGGTGGGCGTATCCAGCGACTCGCCGTAGACGTGCCGCAGCATCCCCTCCAGGATGAAGAACAGGCCCTTGCCGCCCGAGTCCACCACCCCCGCCTGTTTGAGGACGGGCAAAAGGTCAGGCGTGGATTGGACGGCCGCATCCGCCGATTGGACCGCGATCTCCAGCATCTCGACCGCATCCTTCGCGGAGCCGAGGCCGGCTTCCGTACCCGCCGCGATACCCTTGGCGACGGTCAGGATCGTGCCCTCCACCGGGCGAACGACGCCCTTGTAGGCCGTATCGCGCGCCTCGGCAAAGGCCTTGACCAGGGCGGCGGCGTCAAGCACCTCCCTGTCATGCACGCCGCGCGCAAACCCGCGCCACAACTGGGAAAGGATCACGCCCGAGTTGCCGCGCGCGCCCATCAACGCGCCCTGCGAAATGGCGCCCGCCATCTTCCCGGCGTGACGTTCGCCGGAATCCTTAATCTCGTTCCAGGCCGCGGTCATGGTCAACAGCATGTTCGTTCCCGTATCCCCATCGGGCACGGGGAATACGTTCAGGGCGTTGACGGTTTGCTGGTTGGTGCGCAGCCAGGTCATGCCGGCTTCGAGCAGGCGCTTGAGCGACTGGCCGTCGATGGGGCGCTTGCGAAATTTCTCTACACGTTCGATGTCCACTGTCATGAGCGATGAAAAACTCCTAATCCAGGTTGCTGACGCGCAAGCCCGCCACGTGGACGTTGACGCTGTTGACCCGCAGGCCCAGCGCCTTTTCCACGTGGAAGCGCACGGTGTTGGCCACGCTTTCGGCCACCGAATTGATGCGCGTGCCATATTCCACGACGACGTGGATGTCGATATCGATGCTTTCCCCGTCGTAACGGACGGTCACACCACGGGCCGGTTCGCGCGTGATGCTGTGTACCAGTCCGTCGGCCAGGTTCTTGGGGGCCAGTCCCACCACACCATAGGAGCGCAGGGTGGCGTGATAGGCGATGGTCGCCACTGCGTTGGGGGAGATGTGGATCCCTCCCAGGGATGTCGTTTCTTCTGCCATAGGGTTCCTCTGTGTCTATTTTAACATCTTGACTTGAAGAAGGTTGCGATGTATGGTAAAATGCCGTGCCTTTGAAAAGGACAGGTAGTATCGGAATCATCAAGAAAGGATGTTTGTAAGATGGCTAAATGCGCTCATTGTGGCAAGTCGACCACCTTCGGCCATGCCCGCTCGTTCTCCCAGCGCGCCACCAACCGCAAGTTCAAACCGAATTTGCAGAAGGTCAGCGTTTTGGAAAAGGGCAATCTGGTTCGGAAGACGCTGTGCGCCAAGTGCATCCGCACACTGGCAAAGACGGCGATCTAGTCGCCTGCTTTTCTTTCGAAGATCGCGGCCCAGCGCCGCGATTTTTGTTTAAGTTGTCATGGGAAGCGGAGCGCGGACTTTAGTCCGCCTTTGCTCCGTCCGCAAGGTGTCAGCCGCGCAAGGCGCGGATGCCGGCCGCAATGCCCTGCGGGTGCTTGAAGACGGCGTTGCCAGCCACGAAGACATCCGCGCCGGCCGCCCACATTTTGGGAAGCGTGTCCGCCGCCATGCCGCCATCGACTTGCAGCCAGGCGGGGGAACCAAGCGCATCCAGGTCCCGGCGGATGGCCGCCACCTTCTCAATGGCCTGGGGGATGAAGACCTGCCCCGAGAAGCCGGGATTGACGCTCATCACCAGCACCAGGTCCACGAACGGCAGGATGGGTTCGAGCATGAGCGTGGGGGTGGCGGGATTGAGCGTCACGCCCGCCTTGCAGCCCAGCGATTTAATCTGCTGAATGGTGCGGTGCAGGTGCGGGCAGGTCTCCACATGGACGGTCAGGTGATTGGCGCCTGCCCTGGCAAAGTCTTCCAACAGGCGTTCGGGCTGCTCGATCATCAGGTGTACATCGAGCGGCAGGTTGGTGGCGCGGCGGCAGGCTTCGACCACCAGCGGGCCCATCGTCAGGTTGGGGACGAAATGGCCGTCCATCACGTCGATGTGGATCCAGTCCGCGCCGGCCTCTTCGCAGGCGGCAATCTGCTCCTTCAGGTGCAGGAAATCGGCGGAAAGAATGGAGGGGGCGATCAGCAGGTTACGGGTCACAACGGCATCAGGGTTTGTAGGCAAAGTAGACGGAAATCCACAAGGGGAGCAGGCCGCCGGCCATGAGCAGCGCCGCCAGGCCCAGGCCAATCGTCAGCCAGTCGATGTCCAAGTCGGGGGCGGGCGCGGCCTCGGGAGCAGGCTGGAAGACAGGCACCGGCCGGGGCGTCGGGGTATGCCTGCCGGTGGCAAGCTCGGCGGGCGGGGGCGGCTCGGGCGGCTTGAAGTTGGTTGCAGCCTCGGGCGTCAGCGAAAGCGGCGAAGGCGCATCGTCCCGCTGTGACCCGAAACGCAGCAGGACGCGGCCCAACTGGTCGGCGGTGCGGTAGCGGGCCGAGGGTTCCTTGGAGAGCACCTTCTGCAGGATGGATTCCAGCGCGCTGGGAATGTCCGGCACGTATTCGCGGATCGGGATCGGTTCGGCCTCGATGTGCAGGCGCGCCAGTTCATCGATGGTGGAGGCGGTAAAGGGCAGGGTGCCGCTCAGCATTTCGTACAGCACCACGCCCAGCGAATACACGTCCGAGGCGGGCGAGGGCGCCTCCCCGGAGGCTTGTTCGGGCGAGAAGTATTGCGGCGACCCCCAGACCACGTCGGAGCGCTCGCCGGGCAGGATGGTGGACAGCGCGCGCGCGATGCCGAAGTCTGCGACCTTGAGGCGCTGGTCGGGGGTGACGAGCATGTTGTGCGGCTTGACGTCGCAATGCACCAGCCCGGCGCGGTGGGCATATCCCAGTCCCGCGCAGGCCTGCACGATCAACGGGATGGCCTCCTCCACATTGAAGCGCCCGCGTTTGCGGACCAGGGTCTTGAGGTCGGTGCCCGGGACATTCTCCATCACGATGTAGAGTTGTCCCTCGGCCAGGCCAAAGTCATGCACGGTGACGATGTTGGGATGCGAAAGGTTGGCCGCGGCGCGCGCCTCCTGGCGGAAGCGTTCCTGGAAGGCCTGGTCCTCGGTGTAATCCCTGCGCAGCACCTTGATGGCGACGTAACGGTCGAGCATCACGTCGCGGGCGCGGAAGACCTCGGCCATTCCGCCCGTGCCGAGACGCTCCAGCAGTTGGTAGCGGTTGTTGAGCAGGCTGCCTTCGTTCATCGCAAGGATTATAACATGTGGGTTTTGGGGGAAAGGGCAGTAAAAAGAAGGAAGAGAGTGGAGAGCCGAGAGTGGTAAAAAGGGGTAACTTTTGAAACGTTCTTCTCCTGCGGCTCACTACTCCCCATTCTCTTCTCATTATTCTCTATTCTGCCCTCAGGTATAATCACCCCATGCGGCGCGGACTTTTACTCTACAACCCTGCGGCGGGGCGGCTTTCGGTGCGTCCCTATTTGGGACGCGTCCTGCGCATTTTGCGCGCGGCAGGCTGGAAGATGGAAGTGGACGTGACCCTCAACGGGCGTCACGCCGCGCAGGCCGCGCGCCAGGCCGCCGCGGAAACCTTCGAGGCGGTCTTCGCCGTCGGCGGCGATGGCACGATGGGACAGGTCGCCAGCGGGCTGCTCGGCAGCCAGACGGCGCTGGGCGTGCTGCCGGCCGGCACCACCAACGTCCTGGCGCGTGAGATGGGCATGAATTCCTTCGAATGGCACCGCTGGTGGGCGCTCAACGAGAACACCCGCCTGCTGGCGGATGCCAAACCCCAATCCATCGATGTGGGGCTGTGCAACGGCCAACCCTTCCTGCTGTGGGCAGGCATCGGGCTGGATGCGGTGGCCATCCGAAGGCTGGAGCCGCGTTCGCGTTTCTTCAAGTACATCTCGGTGCCGCATTATTTCGCCACCACGGTCTGGAGCGCCGCCTTCTGGAACGGCATGGATTTGCGCGTCATCGCCGACGGCCAGGAGGTGGATGGGCACTTCCTGCTGGCGGTCAGCACCAACATCCGCCATTACGCGGGCGGCATGGCGATTCTCTCGCCCAACGCCTACCTCGACGACGGTCTGATGGACCTGTGGTTGTTGAGCGGCGCAAGCGTGGCCGACGCCCTGCGCCATTTCTTCGACATGCTGGCCGGCCGCCACCTCACCTCCGACCAGGCGCGCTGCATCACCTTCCGCTCGGCGCACATCGAGTCGGACCTGCCCTTCTCGGTGCAAATGGACGGCGAACCGATGCTGGGCGGCATCCAGGCCGAGATCGTCTCGAAGCCGCGCGCGCTCAAATTGCTGATGCCCTCCCATGCCTTGAACCTGTTGCAGAGTCCCGTATGAGAATATCCGATACTTTCAACCGCTGGGTCATCCTGGGCGCGCTGGGGATTGCCGCCCTGTTGCTGATCCTGACCCTGGCCCTGATCGGCCTGACCAGCCCGCGCGCCACCCCGGACGTGGGATTTGTCCCCGCCGACCTGACCGTGATCCCCGCCCCGACGCATACCGTGCTGGCTCCGCCCACACCGACCTTCGACCCGAACGTCACCCCCACCCTGGTCGAGGGTGTGATTGGCCTCGGCGCTTACGTCCAGATCACCGGCACAGACGGGGACGGCCTGCGCCTGCGCAGCGCACCCGGCCTGGGCAGTGAACAGGCCTTCCTCGGCTTCGATGAGGAGGTCTTCCTGGTCAGCGACGGGCCGCAGGTGGCGGACGGGTACACGTGGTGGTACCTGGTCGCCCCATACGATGACACCCGCGCGGGTTGGGCCGCCGCCGACTTCCTGGCGGTGGTGCCTTCGCCGTAATCTTCCACCCCCCACCCTTCTCACAATGAGAGAGGGAGAAAGATGCTATGAACGAGAAACCGACCGGCATTACCGCCAACAAGACCGCCCGCGAGTTCACCGTCACCTGGAACGATGGGCATACCAGCATTTATCCGTTTGGGCTGCTGCGCGCGGCCTGCCCGTGCGCCTCCTGCCGCGGCGGACATGAGAACATGAAGTCCGAGCCGGACGCGGAAGTGTTCAAGGTGCAAATGGAAGAGTCGCCGGCCACGCGCATCAGCAACGTGGTGGCGGTCGGGTCCTATGCGCTGACGGTTGTCTGGGAGGACGGCCACGACTACGGCATCTACAACTGGCATTACCTGCGCGCGCTCTGTCCGTGCGCGGAGTGCAGGGCCCAATACGCAAGGTAGAAAATCAAAAACGGCGCGATCAGCGCCGTTTTTGATTTGGAGTTCAACGACTCCCGTCGTTGGAAAATCCAAAGTCAGGAGACTTTGGACTCCACTTCACGCCAGCACAGCCCCTTCGAGATTCAGCAGCCATGCCTTGGTGGGCAGGCCATCCCCGCCGCCGTAGCCATGGAGTTTTCCGTCAGCGCCGATGACGCGGTGGCAGGGGATGACCAGCGGCATGGGGTTGGTGGCATTGGCCCGTCCCACCGCGCGATAGGAGTTGGGACGCCCGATCTGCGCGGCGATCTCCGCATAGGTGCTGGTCTCGCCATACGGGATGGCGTACACGGCCTCCAGCACCATCCGCTGGAAGGGACGCAGCACCGACCAGTCGATGGCAAAGCTGAACCCGCGGCGTTGGGCGGTGAGATATTGAAAGACCTGTTCGGCATACGGCTCGACGCGGCCCTGGTCCTCACGGACGGGACGCGCCAGCCGCCGCAGAAAGCGCTCCAGCTTGGGCTGGGCAGCGGCCCATTCCACGGCGACCAGGCCCAGGTCCGAGATGGCGAGACGCAGGTCGCCCACAGGGGTGGGGCTTAAGTCCCCAAGGAATAATTCCTGTTTCATAATGCCTCCTTATGAGTGTCAAAAACTTGCATTACTGTTAGTTGTCGTACAATCGTAGGGTAAGCGTAGGTTAGGCGTCAAGTACTATTCGGACAAGCATGATAAATTAGGGAGCGTAAGGTGATTTCTCTTCTCCTCCTTTCAAGGGAACCGCGGTCGGCGTCCGCGGTTCTCGAATTTTAAAGGGAGGATGTTGGCAGTATAATCCCGCTATCTCAAGTTGTGAGGATGAAATGGCGATACAGATCACAATCGTTGGACTTGGACAGATTGGCGCTTCCATCGGCCTGGCGCTTGGCGGGCACAAGGCGTCGCTCAAGCGCGTGGGCCACGACAAGAAAGTGGACGTGGAGCGCGCGGCGCAAAGCAAGGGCGCGGTGGATGAGGTCAGGCACAACCTGCCCTCCGCCGTGCGCGATGCGGAGATCGTGCTGTTGTGCCTGCCTGTCAGTCAGGTGCGCGAGACGCTGGAATTCATCGCGCCGGATTTGAAGGAAGGCGCTGTCGTGCTGGACACATCCCCCGTCAAGAGCGGCGTGTTCGAGTGGGCCAAAAGCATCCTGCCGTCCAATCGGTACTTCATCGGCCTGGTGCCGGCGGTGAACCCCGAGGCGCTGCACGAAATCAAATTCGGGGTGGAGGCGGCCCGCGCCGACTTGTTCCAGAAGGGCCTGATGGTCGTCGACGCGCCGCGAGGCACTCCAGGCGATGTCGTTCAACTGGCCTCGGACCTGGCCCGCCTGCTGGGGGCCGATCCGCTGCTGGCCGACCCGATTGAGTCGGATGGGTTGATGGCGCGCATGCACCTGCTGCCGCAACTGGCCGCCGCGGCCCTGCTCAATTCGACGGTCGACCAGCCCGGCTGGCTGGAGGCCCGCAAACTGGGCGGGCGCGCCTTTGCCGCCGTGACGGCCGGCCTGGCCTACCAGGACGAGATCGATTCCTTGCGCATGGCGGCCTTACAGAACCGCGCCAGCACCGTCTACGCCCTGGATGTGATGATCGCCGCGCTGCAAGGCCTGCGTAACGACATCGACACGGGCAATGAAGATGGAATCGCCGCCCGCCTCGAACAGGCGCTGGAAGGCCGCAATACCTGGATGAACGACCGACTGAAGGCTGAGTGGGCCACGGGGGTGGAGCGTAAACCCATCGACATCCCCAGTTTTGCCGAGCGCTTCTTTGGCAGTGTTTTCGTCAAACGCAACCCGGACCAATGACGTGTTATTGCTACATCGTCGAGTGCGCGGACGGAACCCTCTACACCGGTTGGACAACCGACCCCGAGCGGCGGGTCAAAACGCATAATGCGGGGCGCGGGGCAAAATACACCCGCACCCGCCGTCCCGTCCAACTGGTCTACGTCGAGGAGCTGCCCGACCGCGCATCGGCCATGAAACGTGAAAGGGCCATCAAGGCCCTCCCGCGTGAAAAGAAAATGAAGTTGACGAAAAGACCCGAAAGGTTTTGAAAACCTTTCGGGTCCCGTTTTAGTCTTTGAACAGCGGCAGGTGTCCCAGGGCGATGATGTGCATCCACTGGGCGCGGTCGCCTTCGGTGAAGATGGCGGCTTCGGCGGCCACGCTGGCGCTGGTCTTGTCGAGGATCAGGCGCATGCCTTGCAGGGTCGAGCCGGTGCTGATCACATCGTCGAGGATGACCACCTTTTTGCCCTGAACCGCCTCGCGGTCCTTCTCGTCGAGGATCAGGACCTGCGGCTGCCCGGTGGTAATGGACAGGGTCTCGGTGCGGACGGCTTCGCCCATGTAGGGTTTGTAGGCCTTGCGCAGCACGATGTACGGTTTGTTCATCTCGGCTGAAAGCGCGTAGGCCAGCGGGATGGACTTGGCCTCGGCGGTCATCAGCAGGTCGAAATCGATGTCCTTCAAACGACGGGCCAGTTCCTTGGCGCAGGCTTGCACCAACTCGGTATCGCCCAGAATGTTCAGGATGGCGATGCGCAGCCCGGGCGCCACTTCAAAGAGGCGCAGGTCGCGTTTGACACCGGCCACTTCCACGGGATAGGTTTCATGTGGGGTCATGATGATCCTCCAAAGGTATGTGTAAACAATCGGAAGCTATTATACCCAGCGCGGCCGCAAATCGCGTTTTTTGGAAGAGGGAAAAGCATCTTCTCGATTCCCCGGGGTCATTTGGAGTGCGCAAGTTCTACTTGCGCATTATCCCGAAGTGGAACTTCGGGACTCCAGAACACGCTCTAAAATATCGAGACATTCAGAATCCCCCTGCGTCTGGCGCGGTATAATCCCTGCGTGCTTACGGACTTGCAACTCAATGACCATTTACGCCTGCGCAAGCCCCATCCCTGCGGCTCCTACGAGTGGACCGTCTTCCGTCTCGGCGCCGACATCGGCCTGGAGTGCAAAGGCTGCGGGCGGCGCGTGCTGCTCACCCGCCGCGAATTGCTGCGACGCCTGAAAGCCAACCTGACTCCGCATGAACCCAACCCAGATGACAACTCCAAATAGAAAACCACACATCCTGTTCCTCTTTTCCGATACGGGCGGGGGACACCGCTCGGCCACCGAGGCCGTTATCGAAGCCTTGCAACTCGAATTCGGCGACGCCGTCAGCACCGAAATGGTGGACTTCTTCAAGGATTACGCGCCCCTGCCCTTCAACAAGATGCCCGACTGGTATCCCGAGATGGTCAAGGCGCCGCGCCTGTGGAAGGCCTCCTTCTACGCCACCGACGGCCATGCCCGCGCCCGCGCCATCACCACCGCGCTCTGGCCCTATGCGCGCCAGGCGGCCAATGCCCTGGTACGCGCGCACCCGGCCGACATCATCGTCACCATCCACCCGTTTGCAAACACCCTGGCGATCAAGGCCCTCGGAAAGAATCGCCAACCCTTCATCACCGTGGTCACCGACATGGTCACCACCCACGCGTTGTGGTTCGACAAACGCGCCAACCTGATCCTGGTGCCCACCGAAATTGCCCGCCAGCGCGCCCTCCATTACCACATGGACCCGAACCAGGTTCGCACGGTCGGATTGCCCGTGGCCGACCGCTACTGCACCCCGCTGGGCGACAAGCACGCCCTGCGCGAAAGACTCGGCTGGCCGCAGGATAAACCCATCGTGCTGATGGTGGGCGGCGGCGAGGGGATGGGCCCGCTGGGCAAGATGGCCCGCGCCGTGGACGAATGCGGCCTGGACCTGGGCCTGGTCGTCGTGGCCGGGCGGAATCAGCGTCTGCAAACGGCCCTCGAAGCCGTGCCCTGGGAGAATCCCGCCTTCATCTACGGTTTTACCCGTGAGATGCCCGACTTCATGCGCGCCGCCGACTTCATCGTCACCAAGGCCGGCCCCGGGACGATTGCCGAGGCGCTCAACGCCGAACTGCCGATCATCCTCTATTCGAAGGTCCCCGGTCAGGAGGACGGCAACGTTACCTTTGTGGAGGAGGAGGGCGCGGGCGTCTGGGCGCCCACGCCGCAACTGGTGGTGCGCGCCCTCACACGCTGGATCAGCCGTCCGTACGAGAAAGCCGCCGTCGTGGAAAACTGCCGTCGCCTGGCGCGTCCCAACGCAGCCCGTGAAATAGCGCGGGCGATCATGGAGTTTATCAAGAAGTAGAAAACAGCGACGGGCCAAAACCCGTCGTTGTTTTTTATGGGAATGCGGTTTCCAGAAATTCGATCACCCGTCTTTCATACTCCTCGGGAAATTTTGCATACATGTTCAGGTGATAGGCCTTGTCCTCCGTCCACAAGGAACGCGGTTCCCCTGCGGCGTCATACAATTGCTGCGCCGACTCGACGGGGATGGCGGCATCGCTCATGCCCTGGATGATAAAGACCGGCCGCGGACTGATGCGCCCGATGTCATCCACAGCGCGCACTTCCTGGACGTTGACTCCTGTCTGTGCTTCGGCCCAAAAACGGACCAACTCTCGAAAGCCTGGGTAAGGCACGCGCAAATTCAGTTCATCCTCCAAAGTGTTGAAGGCGCTATCGGCCACAACCGCTTCGATCTGTGGATACTGCGCCGCCGCGCGGATCATGGACACAGCGCCCATCGATCCGCCCCAGCCCGCCACATGCTCCACACCCGGCTGGGCCAGCGCAAAGTCCAACGCGGCCTTCACGTCCCGCACTTCATAATAGCCCAGCGACGTGAAGTCGCCTTCGCTTTCTCCGTGCGCGCGGAAGTCCCAGGCCAGCACACCATAGCCGTGCTTTGCGAACAACGCGTACATATCCACAGGGATCGAAGCCGCGTGACCATGCGCCACCAGGATGACCACGCCGTTTTGCGGCGGTGTGTACCAGGCATGCAATTTGAGTCCATCCTCTGTAACAAGCGTTACCGTCTGAAATTCGACGCCTTGCTTTTCAAGAAAAATGGGGGAAGCGATGCTTCGGGCCGGGCGCAGATAGAGTTGCGTCTGGGAATAGCTTGTTCCGAGCGCCGCTCCCGTGGAGACAACCGACAGAAACAGTCCCGCGGCCAGTAACAGATTGAGCCAATAACGCAGGGGGCGCTTCACCTTTACCCCAGCACGAAATTATCGATCAGCCTTGTCCTGCCGATCAGCACCGCCATCGAGAGCAGGGTCTTGCCGGTGATGGTGTCCAGCTCGGCCAGCGTGTCGTAGTCCGCGCAGGAGACGTATTGCAACTGCGCGCGCGGCTCGGCGGCGATGACTTCTTTCATCTTCCCCCTCAATTTCTCCGCGTTTCGTTCGCCTGCATCGTATAGTTCCTTCGCGGCGGTCAACGCGCGCGACAAGACCAGCGCTGCCTGGCGGTCATCGCCTTCGAGATACTTGTTGCGGCTGGACATGGCCAGCCCGTCCGCTTCGCGCACGATCGGACACACCATGACCTCGATGGGGTAACTCAGGTCGCGCGTCATCTGGCGGATGACCGCCGCCTGCTGGGCATCCTTCTGCCCGAAATAGGCCTTGTGCGGCTGGACGGCATTGAACAGCTTGGCCACCACCGTGGTCACGCCGCGGAAGTGGGCGGGACGCATCGACCCTTCCAGCGGCTTTGTCAGCGTCTCCACCTCGACCCAGGTCTGGTACCCGCCCGGGTACATCACTTCAGCGGTGGGAGTCCACACCAGGTCCACGCCCAGCGGCTCGATCAGGCGCAGGTCGCGCTCCAGGTCGCGCGGATATTTGGAGAGATCCTCGCTCGGGCCGAACTGCGTCGGGTTGACGAAGATGCTGACCGCCACGTGGTCGCATTCCGCTTTGGCGCGGCGGATGAGCGAGAGATGCCCCTCGTGCAAATATCCCATCGTCGGGACCAGGCCCCAGGTTCCGCGCAGGGCGGAACGGACGGCCCATACATCGTTCAGTGTAATTGTGATTTCCATCACGATCCTCGTTGACATCTAGAAAATATGTGCTAGAATAAGCGCCCAATCCGCTTTAGAAAAGGAGATCAAATGGCTTTCAGTTTCACGAACTCAAAAGGAACCACCTATCACCTTCATGCAAAGAAAACTGGTGAAGCAGGCAAGGAGCGCACCCTGTTCTTCTTCTCGAAAGAGATCAAGGAAGGCGCACTCGATGCCGTGCCCGCAGGCTACACCGTGGCCGAAATGAAGACGGGGTTGCCCGTTTTGAAGAAAGTATAACCCAGGTCGATGCAACAAAAAATCCAGCGGAAACGCTGGATTTTTTGTTGGCGTGTTGGAGTCCAAAGTCAGGAGACTTTGGACTCCGCGCTACGGGCACCGCGGCTGGGGACGCAGCGCCGCATCGTAGCCGCCAAAGGCTTCGAGCACGGGGTGGCCGGCCCACTCGGGCGGAATGGGCAGGCCCAGCGCCCAGGCGGCGGTGGCGGCGGTGTCGGTCGTGTTGATGGCGCTGGTCAACACCCGCGGCTGGATGCCCGGTCCCACCGCAACCCAGGGAATGGTCATGTCGGCGGGAATGTCGTAGCCGTGGGTCGTGCCATGCCCGCCGTGGTCGGCAGTGACGATGATGAGCGTGTTCTCGCGCATCTTGTGCTTGTCGAGCGCATCCAGGACGATTTGGATGGCGTCGTCGGTGCGGCGCAGGCCGAGAAGCTGCGGCATGGACATCCAGCCGTAGGTATGGCCCTCGGTATCGTTGTCGGGAAAGTGGACGAAGAGCAGGCTGAACCCATCCTGGATCGCCTGCGCGGCGCGCTTCGCGATGATCAGGTCGGGGTCGTTGACGCGGAGAAAAACATCGGTGCTTTCGGGTTCGGTAACCTGGCGCAGCTTTTCCTTGCCGACCACCATCACGGTGCGCATCCCTTCCGCGTGGGCCAGGTCGAACAGGTCGGTGCCCTGGGCAAATCCATTCTCGGGCAGGTACTCGTTCCAGGTGACGCCGTGTTCCGCGGGACACAGCCCCGAAAGCATGGAAACGTGCGCGGGCAGGGTAACGCTGGGCATGACCGTTTGCGCGTCGTAGGTGTATGCGCCCTGCGCGATCAATTCCTGCAAGGCGGTCATGGGCACGTAGTCGATGGCGTCGGGCCGCAGTCCGTCGATGCTGAGAATGACCACGCGGGTGATCTGCGGGGGTGAAATGGGCGTGGGCGTGGCGGTCGGCGCGGGGGTGGGCGTCTCGGTCGGGATCGAGGTGGGTGTCCAGGTGGGGGGAAAGGTGGGAATGGGGAACGGCGTCGGCGTGGCGAAAATTTCCGACGGCAGGCAGGCGGACAGGGCCAGGAGGAGCAGGAAAATTACAAAACTGCGAAGTCGTTTCATCCAAAAGTCCTATTGACGCTTAGAATGTTTGTGCTAAACTATGCACACAACCAAATATTCTGCTCTTTTAGAGAAAAGGAGACTTGTATGACACACACACATTTGGCCTCTAAAAGTATAACCGACAGCGCTGATAGGAGGTTAACATGCCAGCATTAAACCGCGTTCAACTGATCGGATATCTTGGAAAGGACCCCGAAAGCCGCTTCATTCCCACCGGGAAGAAGGTGACGTCCTTCAGCATCGCCATCTCCAATCGCTGGAAAACCAGCAGCGGCGACTCGAAGGAATACACCGAGTGGGTCAATGTCGAGGCCTGGGGGCGGCTGGGTGAGGTCTGCCAGGAGTACCTGCACAAGGGCAGCCTGGTGTACGTCGAAGGCCGCCTGAAGACCGAGCGCTACGAGAAGGATGGCGAGAACAAGTCCTATACCAAAGTCGTGGCGCTGGCCCTGCAGTTCCTGGATCGAAAGCCCGCCGAGGAACCGATGATGCAGGTCGAGGAAGAGGCCGGCGAGTACGAGGCCTAGACCGGATCAGCAAAGGCGGGACTGTAACTCTACAATCGAACATAAAATGGCGCGGCTGCGAATTTGCGCAACCGCGCCATTTGCTTTTATAATACGGATGTTCTAATTTTGCTGTCCATTCCACGAGCATCCAGGTTCGCCTGCCGCGAAAGAGGTCCCATGGCTAAAACTCACACCCGCTTTGTATGCCAGGAATGTGGACGTGTGTCCGCGTCGTATATGGGCAAGTGCCCGCAGTGCGGAGCGTTCAACTCGATGGTCGAGGAGGTCATCCATGACGAGCCGGTCGCCAAGCAGACCGCCGTGCGCGGACTGTCGGGGCGTTCCCAGCCGCGGCCAATCGGCGAGATCAGCGGCGATGAGGAGGACCGCATCCACCTGCCCATCGGTGAGTTTGCGCGCGTCTTGGGCGGCGGCATCGTGCCCGGCTCGATCGTTCTCGTCAGCGGCGACCCGGGCATTGGCAAGTCCACGTTGATGCTGCAAATGGCGATGGAGATGGGCAAGCGCCAGCGCGTGCTGTACGTCTCGGGCGAGGAGTCCGAGCGGCAGATCAAGATGCGCGCCGCCCGTTTAACGGGAGCAGGCGCGGGGGCGATGCCCGCGACCTTGTTCCTTGTCACCGAGACGAATCTGGAAATCATCCTGAACCACGTGCGCGAGTTCAAGCCCGATCTGCTGATCGTTGACTCGATCCAGACCACCTATCTATCCGAGTTGGATTCAAGCGCGGGGTCGGTCTCGCAGGTGCGCGAGTGCTCGTCGCAGCTGCGCGAGCTGGCCAAGTCGAGCGGCATCACGGTCTTCGTGATCGGCCACGTGACCAAGGAAGGCACCATCGCCGGGCCGCGTGTGCTGGAGCACATCGTGGATACGGTGCTGTACCTCGAAGGTGACCGCTTCCAGGCCTACCGCCTGCTGCGTTCGGTCAAGAATCGTTTCGGGGCAACCTCGGAGGTGGGTGTGTTCGAGATGCGCGAGGGCGGCATGATCGAGGTGACCAACCCCAGCGAGGCCTTCCTGGCAGAGCGCATGATCAATGCCGCGGGTTCGGCCATCGCAGTGACGATGGAGGGCACGCGCCCGATCCTGGTGGAAATTCAGGGACTGACCTCGCCGACCCAATTCGGAAACGCGCGCCGCACCGCCAACGGCGTGGATTTCAACCGCCTGCTGCTGACCACCGCCGTTCTGACCCGCCGTGTGGGACTCAAGCTGGCGGAGCAGGACATCTTCGTCAATGTGGTGGGCGGCATCCAGATCGACGAGCCTGCCGCGGACCTGGCGGTGGCCGCCGCGATTGCGTCCTCCTGGCGGGATGTGTCCATCCGCGCGGACATGGTGTTGATCGGCGAGATCGGCCTGGCGGGCGAGCTGCGTATGCCGGGCCAGATGGTGGCGCGCCTGCGCGAGGCGCAGAAGTTGGGCTTCAAGAGCGCCATCGTGCCGAAGGCCATCCGCAAGGGCGAAGCCTACCCGGGCGGGATCGAGATCATCGAAGTGCGTTCGCTCGACCAGGCCCTGGCCGCGGCGATGAAAACGGGGGAGCCGCGCAAGGGGCGGGAGGTGGCGTAGGGGGTGGAGAGAAGTAGGAATAGAGAATAGAGAGTAGATTGGCAATGTCATATTAAGGCTGAGGTCAAAGTTCTTAACCACACAGGGCACGAAGTGACACGAAGGAAACCTTTCGTTTTAGGATTTTGCTCTCCTTTGTGCCCCTTTGTGGACTTTGTGGTAAAAGGTTTTGAAACTTGACATTGCCAAAGTAGGGAGTAGGGAGCCGTCAGGATGGGCTGGCGGCTTGATGTTTGGACGGGAACACTCCCTGCCCGCGTATGGCAATTGCAGGGGAATTGATGGGTTGCAATCGACCGCAGAAGGAGTAGAATTTCATCAGTCAGCACACAGCCTTTTCAGTGGAGGTATGAATGAAAGCCAAGTTGATCCCGATCCTCATCATTTCCATCTTGTTGACTTCATGTGCGTCAGGGTTGACCCCTGCACCGACAGCCTATCCTGCACCGGCAACACCCACTTTGGTAAAACTCAAGACAATTACCCCCACCCCAACCAAACGAAAAGAGAGCTCCACTCCAAGAGCATTAGCAACGTGGTTTACCTACACTCCCCAACCCACCCATACCGCCCCACCAACAGGCACGCCATTCCCCACCCGCTGGCGGGATTTCACGCCCACGCCCAATTCCACGCCCGGTGCGTGGTCTGAGTTTTCTAGTTCGGTCACGTATGCAAATTATTCATTTGGAATAATAGAAGGGCCGCTCCACTTCAGTATTCGTTATCCCCCGGACTGGTATCTATATCCAGGTTATACCGTCATCTTCGCGGGTGCGGAATGGCAGGGCACATACATTCAAAATTATGAACGCAGCGGTGACCCGGACCAGCCGCCTCTTGCGCCAGGCAATGTACAATTACATACAGGCATGGGACCATGCCTGCGCTCCCTGGGAAGGGAATGTCCACTGGACTCACCCTTGCTCTCCCCCGGACTGCCCGGCGTGAAGAACATTTACGAACGCGATCATTTCACAGTCTGGACTGTCGAATTATATAAAGGCGAATTTCTCTTTGGGATTTCCGCTGTCATGCCTGGCACTCCCGAAGAGAACGCGGAGCTGATCCAAATCCTGGAAGAAATCCTGGCTTCGGTGAGGCTTTGGTAGGGCTTGCAAGCCGCCCCATGCTGCGAACGACCGTGATGTGGTGGGCTTCCACATCCTGCCGTTGCAGCCTACGGACTGGCTAAATCCACCGTGACGTAGTAGCCATACAGGCTGGTGCTGGAGTACACGTAGCCGATGCCGATTTCGGTGGCCTTGGGGTCGAGCATGGCCATGCGGTGGATGGCGCTGCCGTTCCACTGGGCAATGGCGGCCTGCGGCGTGTCGGCAGCGGGGGCGATGATCTCGACATAGTAGGAAGGGCTGTATCCCGCAGCATAAATGCGGTCACCGATGGTGGAGCCGTTCGAGCCGATGTGCCCCGTAAACCCGTTGCAGGCCTGGTCGATGCTGTGGGCCAGTGCCGCGGCGCTGAGTTGGGCATTCAACGTGACGGCGGGAACGCCCGCGCTGGTGCGCTGGGCGTTGATTAACGCCAGCAACTCGTTGACGTAGCCCGCGTCCTCATTGTATTGACAGGTCCCATTCTGGGTCGCGCCGCTGACCGGGGTCGACTTCGGCAGCGGCGTGGACGGACTGCCCGCCCCCACCGTGATCTTGACCCAGAAGGTCTTCTCCAGGCCAATGGGCACCACGTTCCCCTTTTCGTCGTGTAACTCGAAATTGCCCGTGTAGGACCCGTCCCGGGTCGGCGCAACCAGCTCAACCGAAACGTTCACGTCCTTGCCCGAGAGGGTCTGCGGCACAGGCGCGGACTCGGGCGCGCTCATACGCTCCCCGCTGGCGAAGACCAGCGTGTATCCCGACCACGGACAGGTGCCCGTGTTCTTGAATTTCCAGGTCTTGGTGAATTTCTCGCCCGCGCCAACTTTGGCCCCGTCGGGAATGGTCACATCTTCGAGCAGCACGGCGCTGACCTTGCAGTTGGGCGGGACCGTGACGGCCAGGGTCGGCGTGGGCGTGGTCTCCCCGGTCGGCGTCAGGCTGGGCAGGGAGGCCAGGGAAAGAGTCGGCGGCAGGGTCGAGGTGACAAAGCCGGGCGTGACCTCCTCCGTTGCGTTGGGGGAGACTTGGATGCACGCGCTCAAGACCAGCGCAAACGTAAGCAGGATGGGCAGGAGTTTTTTGGTCATGTTAGGGTCATTCCGTCCTGGGCAGAGTCGAAGGATAAGATGAAACCATACCGCACTCGGATATTATATTGGCATAGCAATGGCGCTTCGACTGCGGGGCGGGCGAACGCCACCCCTCCGCTCAGCGCGAATCTAGAACATCATCAACTGGCCTTCGGCCTGTTCCACGGGATCGCTGGCAAGCTGCTCCTCGAAGCTCTGCCGTGTCAATACGGGGATGTCGGCCAGGGAACGCAGCAGCCTGAATTTTAACATCCGCCAGCCGCGCATGCGCTCGGCCAGGGACGGGTCGCGTTTGAGTTTGTAGGCAGCCAGCGCGGCGCGTCCGCCGGGCAGCACGAGCACGCATTTTTCGGCGGGATGGGTGTTGGCGTACACGGCCCGCCCGACCAGGGCTGAGGCGGTCAGGTGGAAAACATGCTCGCTTCCGCCGTCCCGCTCCCAGATTAACGTCGCGCCGTCCCTGCGGGTTCCATATCCCAGGCGCGCGCCCACGATCTCGATCAGCCCCTCCATTTGCTTCAACTCTTCGCGCCGCGCGGCGGGATGATCCTCACTGCGCAGGCTCCACAGGCTGCGCTTCCGTTCAGCATAGGAGTGCAGCACCTGGTAGAGCATGGCCTTGGAGGGCGTCAGCAGGCCGGGGAATTTTTCATACAGCTCATGCTCGATTTCGATGTACAGGCTGGCGGGTTTTCGCACCAGGAAGTTGACCGTGGCCACCTCCACCCGGTCGGGCAGCGATTCGAGCGGGCGCTGCGGATCGTCGGCGCGCAAGGCCCACAGGCCCGACTCCACGCCCTCGCCCGCGCCGTGGTGGATGAAACGCGCATCCCCGGTCAACGCGGATTCGATCAGCGTGTTGACCTGACGCAGGGCCTCATCCGCCTCCTCGCCCGACGCTTTGAGTGCGCGCGAATCGGCCAGGTCCGCCAGGGCAGCCGCGTGAACGTGCAGGTAGGGGGTGGGTTCGCCCCGTTCGGCCAGGTACAGGCTGATGGCTTGGCGCACCGGCGCAAGGTCGCGGGGGATCGAGGGGCGGGGCGCGTCGCTGTGAATCCAGGCGGCTTGCAGCGGGTCATGCTCGGTGCGCAGGGCCAGCCCGGCCAGGTCGAAGCCCGCCCCTGCTGCCGCAGTCAGGGCCGAGGTCAGGAAGGACGGCTCAGGCTCGGACAGCAATCCCAGCATGGGCCTGCCCGCGGGCAATAAATCGGCCAGGTGATGGAAGGCGGCGCTCAACGCGGAGGCGTTCCAGGCCCAATCGTAGCGGCGGCGGCGCAGGCCGATCTTGAACGGTTCCGAGGCGGCGCGGCCCCACAGCCAGCCCGCCCACAACGCAGACAGGGTCCAGAAGGCCTGGTTTGGGCGCGGGATGGCTGCCGCCACCGCCTGGATGGGAATCTCCGCGCGCACCTGCCCGGCCAGGTCCTTCAGGCGGCCTTCGTACAAACAGATGCCGCCCTCGGGAATTTTCCGCGGCCAGGCCTCACACGGGACCTGGGAGCCGGTCTCGGTCCATTCGCCGATCGCCAGCTCCAGCGCCTGCCACAGGTTGTTCTCACGGAAATGACTGGAAACGCTCAATTGCTTCGGGCGCAGGCGGTCCTCGGACCACAGGGAACTGCCCGCGTCGCAGGCGGCCAGCACCAGCGCGGTCAACAGGCGGCGGCGTTCGGGCGGCAGGTCCAACCCTTCGAGGCGATTGATGAGCGTGGCCAGGGCGTAGACGGCGCGCGGCAGGTAGGCCAGCAGGGCCTCCTCGGCATACTCACGGTCGGGATCGCCGACAGGCGCCACGCGCTCGAGCACACGGGCGCGATGCAGCCCGGCTGTGCGCTCCATCGCGCGGGCGCGTTCCAGGTCGGCAGGCGCGGCGGGATGCTCACCCGCATCTCCGCAATGCGGGCAGGTGTAGACCCGCGCATACGGCGCATCCTCGCCCTTGCGCCAGAGGAAGGCCTCGGCATGGATTTGCTTTCCGCAGGCTTCGCAAGAGGTGAGGTACAGGGCTTGCAGGTGGGTTTCGAGACGTTCGTCGCCCTTGCGGGCGGCGGCCAGCTCTGACAGAGCGGCTTTCAGTTCGGCCTCGGTGGGCGCAGAGGCGGCCACCTCGACCAGGAAGCGGGTAATCGGGTTGTGGGCCGTGACCAGCACGCGGTAGCCCGCCCGCGCGGCTTCCAGCGCCAGCCGCGGCGAGGACCCAAACGGGTCCAGCACCCAACTGCCGGCCGGCAGGCGCGCGCCGAGCCAGGCCGAGATCGTCCCATCCTCCAGCACGGGCAGGAAGCGGGACAACAAGCCGCGGTTGGCGGGCCAGGTGCCTGGGATGTAAGGCAGGGGTTTGATCATGGGATGCTACAAAAAGTATACTTTCCCCGCGATAAAAAGCAAGCCCGGCCCGAGGTGTCCAACGTCAGGAGCGTCGGATGACGGGCCTTCATCGCACCTGGCCTGCAAAGACTTCGAACAGGGGCATGGGCCGGTACAAGGTGGCAATCGGGCGGACAGTCGCCAGCCTGACCAGATCGGCGCGGATTTCGGCCACGCCGCGTTCGTGATAGGCGCCCGAGTATTCAGGGCCTGCCAGCCTGCGCCCAAGCTGGTACAGGATGTTTTCCGTCGGCCCGGAGACGATGATCTGGCCGCCCGGTTTCAGCAGGCCCAGCAGGTCGGCCAGGGTGCGCGGCAGGTCATCCACGTGTTCGAGCACATCCAGGGCGTTGATGAAATCGTAGGAGCGCGGGGGCAGTTCGGTGAGCGCGGTCTGCCCGGCGTCGAAGACCCGCACGTTGCCTGCACGCGGAATGTGGCGCTCCACCCATTCGAGCGGGGCCAGGTCGATGTCGAGGGCGGTGACTTCGCGGCTGACCCCCGCCAGGAAGGGCAGCATCACGCCGCTGCCGCAGCCGAAATCGAGCGAACGCTCCACGGGCGCGAAGCCTTCGATGTAATTCATCACCACGCGCAGGCGCTGCCAGAACAGCCAGTTGATCAGCGGGTTGGGATGCGAGTAGGCGGGAAAGGCGGCTTCGTCCAGGCGGCCAGGCGCGGCCCCGGCCAGCACCTGACGGATGGCGGCGCGGTAGCGGGTTTTGTAGGCGGCGAATTCGGAGGAGTTCATATCAATCCAGGGGCGGGGAGAGCGGTTCGCGCGGCACGGAGCGCAGGTCGATCTCGATGGCGGAGAGCAGGATCTGGATGCCCAGCAGCATCGAGAGGGTCGGAAGCATGACCGTCCCGGTGGGGGCGGCCTGGCCCAGGCGGGCGTACTGAATCCATTTAACGGAGCCATACCCAAGTCCAAAGAGAAAGAGGGGCAGGCCAAAGATCATGTAAATGGAAGCCATCGAAAAATCGTAGATGAAATTCTTGAGCAGCATCCTGCGCGCGTAGGTGGCAAGCAGCTTGAAGGGAAATTCCAGCATCACGCGGTGGATCACCAGGCTGGAGGCTTCGCCCTGGTAACGGGCGGGCATGGGCACGTCGCGAATGACCGCGCCGATCAGATACAGGTGTGCCAGCATGGAGGTCTCGAAGAAATAGGTCTTGTCCACGCGGCCCAGGGGCAGTTGCGCCAGCACCCCGGCGCGGATGCCCAGAAAGCCGTTGGTCGGATCGAAGATGTTCCAATAACCGGTGGCGGCCTTGGCCAGGAAGCCCAACGCCATGTTGCCCACGCGGCGCACCCAGGGCATCTTTTGCAGGGATACGAAATCGCGGAAGCGGTTGCCCTTGACGTAATCGGCCTTGCCCAGGATCAACGGTTCGAGCAGGTCGGGCAGATGCGAGACATCCATCTGCCCGTCGCCGTCGATCTTGACCACCACCTGCGCGCCGAGTTCGAGCGCCTTGCGGAAGCCCGTGACCATCGCCCCGCCCACGCCCTGGTTGCGCTCGTGACGCACCAGGACGATGCGGCTGTCCCGGTTTGCCAGGCCGGTCACCCGCTGGGAGGTCTGGTCCGGGGAGGCGTCGTCCACCACGATGATGTTGCGCAGGTAAGCGGGCAGCCCCCGCAGCACAGCCTCGATCTCATGCTCCACGCGGTAGGCCGGTATGACCGCCGCGATGTGGTACCGGCTGAAATCGATGCGCAGCGATGCCATGGGTCAGGAAATTTGCAACAGGCAGGCTTCGCAGGGCTGCAGGTCCAGCCCGCCCGTGGACAGGTCGGGGGATTCCGCGCGATGCGTGGAGAGCAGCAGCTTCCACGAAGGGGCGGTGAGGTCGCGCGGCAGGTCGATGCGCAGGGGACGGTCGCTGAAGTTGAGCGCCACCAGGATGGTGACATCTCCCAGCCGGCGCAGGTAGGCCAGGTGATTTCGCGACGCGCCCGCCAGGACGAACTCGCCCCGCTGCAGGGCGGGATGTTCGCGCCGCAGGCGGAGCAGCGCGCGCGTGAAATTCAACATCGAATGGGGGTCGGCCTGTTGGGCGGCGACGTTGCGCCGGAGATAATTGGGATGCACCGGCAGCCAGGGTTTGACCGTGGAAAAGCCCGCGTTGACCCCGTCCGTCCACTGCATGGGCGAGCGGCAGCCGTCGCGGCCCTTGTAGAACGGCCAGTATTTTTGGCCGGGCGGGTCGAGGATCTCCTTGCGGCTGAGGGAGATGTCGCGCATGCCCAATTCCTCGCCGTAGTAGAGGAAGGGCGTGCCGCGCTGGGTGAGCAGCAGCGCCGTCATGGCCTTGACGCGCGCGTCATCCTCGCCCCGTCCGTGGCGGGAGGCGGGACGATAGACGTCGTGGTTGCTCAGCACGTAGGTCGGCCAGCTGCCGTGCTCGCGCTCCACCCGTTCGCTGTTCTGGATGTGGCGCAGCAGCGCCAGCGGGTGGAAGGGCGCGTGGGTGAACTCGAAGTTGAAGGCCGCGTGCAGGCGGTCGTCGCCCACGTAGGAGGTAATCTTCTCGGGCGTGGACAGGAAGGTCTCGCCCACCGCATAGCGCTCGGGGTAGGAATCGAGCAGGGCGCGCAATTCCTGCAATAACGGGACCATCTCCGGGCGGTCGATGTCGTAGATGTGCTTCTGGCGGTCGAAGGCGCGCAGCCCAAAGGCGGGGGGATTGCTGCGGAACTGGTCATCCTTGAAGTACACGTTGAACACGTCCAGGCGGAAGCCGTCCACGCCGCGTTCGAGCCAGAAGCGCACCACGTCCAGGATGGCGCGGCGCACCTCGGGGTTGCGCCAGTTTACATCCGGTTGTTCGGGCAGGAAGGCATGGTAGTAATACTGCCCGCGCTCGGGCGCATAGGTCCAGCCGGGGCCGCCGAAGACCGCCTGCCAGTTGTTGGGGATGGTATCCTGCCAGATGTACCAATCGGCGCGGGGGTTGTCGCGCGAAGATTTCGACTCCTGGAACCAGGCGTGCTGGTCAGAGGTGTGATTCAGCACCAGGTCCACCACCACGCGCACGCCGCGCTGGTGCGCCCCGTCCACCAGGCGGTCGAAATCCTGCAACGTGCCGAAACGCGGGTCGACCTCGGTGTAATCGCTGATGTCGTACCCGAAATCCTTGTCGGGTGTGGGGTAAAATGGCGAAAGCCAGATGGCGCTCACCCCCAGACTTGCAATATAATCGAGGTGTTCGATGATCCCGGGCAGATCCCCAATCCCATCGTTGTTCCCGTCTGCGAAAGACCGCGGATAGATTTGGTATATGACGCCGTCGCGCCACCAGGTGAAATTGTCCATGACGCGATTGTACCCGAAATCATCACGTGCCAAGTTTCGGATAAAAGTGTTACAATCTTTATGAAAGCACTCCTTTTTCACAGCAGCAGGCAGACATGGCCCCCGCGAATGAACACATTTTGGTAGTGGAAAACGACCCCGATATCGGCGATTTAATCGTCCGTCAGGCGCTTAAACCCCTGGGATATCAAGTCACCCTGGCCTCGGAAGGCGGCATGGCCCTGCAGCAGGCGATCTTTGCCAACCCCGACCTGGTCATTGCCGACCTGAACCTGCCCGGCCTGAGCGCCAAGGACCTGTTGGTGGCGTTATCCTCCCAGAACATCAACGCGCCGGTCATCCTGGTGGCCGAAAAGGGCCAGGAATCGGACGTGATCCAGTCCTTCCGCCTGGGGGCCAGCGATGTGCTGTTCTGGCCCGCCCGCGACGCGGAAGTGGTGGCCGTGGTCGAGCGCGCGCTCAAACAGACCCGCGAATCCCGCACCCGCCATCACCTGGACCAGAAGCTGAAGGACATGAACAATGAACTCCAGCGCAAGGTCCAACAACTGACCATCATCCTGGGCATTGCCCGCGCGGTGGTCTCCATCACCAATCAGCGCCTGCTCTATGACCGCATCCTGGAAGGCGCCCTGCAGGTGGCCAGCGCCGACATCGGCTGGCTGACCCTGCGGGACGACCAGAGCCGCCAGTTCCTGTTGATTGCCGACCGCAACCTGCCCAATGCCTGGGCCAAGAAGCGCAACCAGCCAATGGATGACGGCATCAGTTCCCTGGTTGGGCTTTCGGGTGAAACGCTCGTCATGCACGGCCCGCCCATGCAAAAATTCAAGGTGGCAACGATTGGAAAATCCGCCGCTGTGGTGCCCATCAAGGTGCAAAACGAGGTCATCGGGCTGCTGATCGTTGTCCGCCAGGCCGACCGCGAGATTGGCCGCGAAGAACAAACCCTGCTCGAAGCCATCGCCGACTTTACCTCGACCTCCCTGGTCAACGCCCGCCTGTTTCGCGCGCTGGAGCAATCCGCCGAAACGGCCCGCGAAAGCGAGAAGCGCCAGAACGCCCTGCTCAAGACCATGCGCGAATCCGTAACCAGGGAATTGCAGGCGGCCAGCTATCCGCTCAACCTGGTGCTCACCGAAATGCCGGGCCAGCTCAACCAGGAGCAAAAACAGGCCCTAATCTCGGTCCAGGAGGCGGTTACGCGCCTGGCCCGCGTCAATGAGAAAACCTAACCGTACGCCCCCAGCCCTCGACGCTTGACTCGCATGGCAAAACCCGATCTCATCCTGCTTGCCCTGGACGACTCACCCCTGCTGCAACTCATGGGGCGGGCGTTGCGCGCCGCTCAATATGAAATAGCCGTCGTGCAGGATGTGCCCGCCCTGGAAAAGGCCCTGCAGGCCTCCAGCCCCGGGCTGGTGCTGATCGGGGAAATCTTTGCCGGGGAAAAAGGCCTGGGATTGGCTGCCAACATGCTGGAGCGCTTCCCGACCCTGCCCATCCTGCTCTTTTCGGACAAGGACACCAGCGGGCTGGCCAAGGAGGTCTTGCAGACCGGTTTGAGCGGATACTTGTACCCGCCCCTGCGCATGGACGACATTGTGGAAGCGGTCAATCGCAGCATGGCCCGCGCCGGACGCCTGGGCGACTGGCTGCGCCGCCAGGTCAAGATGACCACCGCCTCGCTGGAGGAACGCGCGAAATTATCCGAGAACGAACGCGCGCGCTTCGATGCCATTTTTTCGAACATCCAGGACGGAGTCGTCGTATTGAATCGCGAGAACACCATCCTGTTCCTCAACCCCTCCGCCCGCGATATATTTGGGCTGGGATCCGCCGAAGTCAACGGCAGGCCGCTGCTGGAGATCATCTCGCACCCGGACATGCGCACCCTGCTCACGCGCGCGGCGGAAGGCCCGCTCAAATATCACGAGATCAACCTGGATACCGGCCAGGTGCTGAATGCCCAGTTCACCCCCATTCCCGGCATCGGTTCGGCCATCACCATGCAGGACATTTCCTACCTGAAGGAATTGGACCGCATGAAGAACGATTTCGTTCACACGGTCTCGCACGACCTGCGTTCCCCGCTGACAGCCCTGATGGGCTACGCCGAGTTGATGGACCGCATCGGGCCGCTCAACGAACAACAGCGCGAGTTCCTCCAGCGCATCCAATCCAGCGTGCAGCACATCACCGCCCTGGTCAACGACCTGCTCGACCTGGAGCGGATCGAAGCCGGCTTCGACACCCGCCGCGAAGTCGTACACATCGAAAGCGTGCTCAAATACACGCTGGACACCTTCGACGCCCAGGCGCGCGGCAAAAAAATTGCCCTGGTTCCCATCATCAGCCCGGACCTGCCCACCCTGCGCGCCAACCCCATCCGCATCCGCCAATTGCTCGATAACCTGGTGGGCAACGCCCTCAAATACACCCCCGAGCGCGGCCGGGTTCAGGTTGGGGTCGCCGCGCGCGACCGGCAGATCATCCTGCAAGTGAGCGATACCGGCCCGGGCATCCCGCAAAACGAGCAAGCCCGCATTTTCGATAAATTCTACCGGGCCAGCAACATCCCCGAGGGGGTGCAAGGTTCGGGCCTGGGACTGGCCATCGTCAAATCCATTGTGGAAAGCCATCATGGGCGCATTTGGGTGGAATCGGCCCTGGGAAAAGGAACCTCCTTCTTCGTTGTTCTCCCCGCACAGGAATAAGCAGGCGGCGTTTATGCTGCCCCCGGGTTGAGCCGCTGAAGGGCGGTGCGTTTTTCGCTTCCCGTATCGAAACCGTTTTAACTGGTCGAGATGCCAGCAATAAAGTAACCTCGCCCTGCATGGCTGGCCGTTAAAATGCCGACGCCGGGGGAGGACCCGGCGTCGGCTTTCGCCAAAGGAGGAGACAGTGAGGAGCATTTGGAGGTGTCTTTGTTCCGTCTCCACCGTTATGATACCGTACAACCCTGTTTTCACCCATCGTCAAATGTCACAGTTAAT
>JBMOMS010000241.1:0-5292 GCA_049324895.1 Chloroflexota bacterium | reverse complement strand
GCCAACTCGACCCACAGCGGTTTTTCATCCCAATAACTGGGGATGATGCGCCTGACCGAGGCAACCCGTAGCGAGTCCACCCGCTTGATGATGACTTCATGGGTTGGAAGTTTATTCTCCTGTTCGATCATACCGAGGCGGGCTTCCAGCCTTTCGAGGCGGTCGAGGTGTTCCTGAACCTGCTGGCGCAGTTCGTTCTGTTTGAGTTTCAGCATTCCGCGCAATTCGAGGGGAGAAAGTTCATCCTCCAACAGATGGGCAACCTGCTCCAGCGAAAAGCCCAAATCCTTGAGCGCCAGAATGCGATGCAGGCGCGGCAACTGGTCGAGGGTGTAGTAGCGATAACCGCTCACGGCATCCACTTCGACAGGATTGAGCAACCCCACATCATCGTAGTGACGCAAAGTCTGTACAGTGACCTGTCCAATGCGTGCGAAATTTCCAATCCTGATCTTCATGCCGTCTCCATTTGCGGCTACTATACACCCTCTTGTAACCATAGAGTCAAGGGGGATTTTTGAAGTGGCGTAAAACTCCTTTGTGCGTGCAGGCGGGATACAGGCTTCTTCGAGAAACCTGGTATCCGCCAATTAAAAATACCTCTTTTCTACTCCTTTCGAGCGCCGACAACTCCCTCCCCGCGGAGTATCTTTGAAGAAAAGATATTCACGGGGAGTTTGCTTTCCTGACCGTTGGAAGGCTTGCTCCCAAAAGGAGCCGCATGACTGCCATTCCCCTGATCGACCTCAACACCGTCACCAAAGCCTACCAGACCGATGCAGGCCTGTTCATGGCGCTCAAAGGCGTCGACCTGCACGTCGAGGCGGGTGAATTCGTCGCCATCGTCGGCAAATCGGGCAGCGGCAAGACCACGCTGATCAACATGATCACCGGCCTCGACCGTCCCACCAGCGGCGGGATCCTCGTCGGCGGGACGGCGGTGGAGAAGCTCAGCGAGAACCAGCTTGCCGTCTGGCGCGGGCGATCCATCGGCGTGGTCTTCCAGTTCTTCCAACTCCTGCCCACATTGACCGCGCTTGAGAACGTGATGCTGCCGATGGATTTTTGCGCGACGCCTCCTTTCAACGAGCGCCGCGCGCGCGCCCAGGAATTGCTGGCGCTGATGGAGATCGACGCGCACGCCCACAAACTGCCCGCCAAACTCTCGGGCGGACAACAGCAGCGTGTGGCCATCGCCCGCGCCCTGGCGACCGACCCGCCCATCCTGGCCGCCGATGAGCCAACCGGCAACCTGGACTCGAAGACCGCCGCGGCCGTCTTCGCCCTGTTCGAGCGGCTCACCAGTCTTGGCAAGACCATTCTGATGGTCACACATGACCCCGACCTGGCCCGCCGCGCGGGAAGGCAGCTCCACATTGCAGACGGCGCCATCGTGAACGATGTAAACGGAAAGACAACCTTATGACCCGCTGGACAAAAGTTTATCGCGACCTGTGGAATAACCGTTCGCGCACCGTGCTGGTGATTCTGTCGATTGCGGTCGGCGTATTCGCGATCGGCATGATCGCCACCACCCAACAGGCGCTGACCGAATCCCTCGACACCCAATACGCGGACATGCGCCCCGCCGATGCCATCCTCCAGACCGAACCGATGCTCGACGAGGATTTCGTGTCTGGCATCCGTCACATGCGCGGCGTGGAGGAGGCCGAGGGCCGCCGCTCCCTGCTCCTGCGCATCTCGCTGGATGGCGAGGGCGAAACCTGGCGCGACCTGACCTTGTACGCCATGAACGATTACAACGACCAGCGCCTGTTCCTCGTCCGCCCGCAGGACGGAATCTGGCCGCCCGAAAAAGGCCAGGTTTTGATGGAACGCGCCTCGATGGCTTACATCGGCGCGCAGCCTGGCGACCAAATTCTCGTCAAGACCCCCGACGGGCGTCAGTTCCACCTGACGGTCACGGGCCGCGCCCACGACCTGTACCGCGTCCCGCCTGTGATCGAAGGTTGGATCTATGGCTACGTCAGCATGGACACCATCCGCTGGATGGGCGAGGCCGAAGGCTGCAACGAACTGTATGTGGATGTCAGCGGCGGGGATACCGCCGAGATTCGCGCAGTCAGCGAAAAGGCCGCCAACCGTATCGAGGGTGAGGGACTGCCCGTCTATCGCACGACCCTGCCAAAACAGGGCGAACATCCGCTCAACTTCATTATCACCACCGTGCTGGTGCTGCTTGGCCTGCTGGCGGTACTGTCCATGTTCCTGAGCGGACTGCTGGTGGTCAACGTCATCTCGGCTTTGATCGCCCAGCAAGAGCGGCAGATCGGCATCATGAAGGCCATCGGCGCGCGCTCCTGGCAGATCATCGGCCTGTACTTTGGGATGGTGCTGTTCCTCGGGCTGGCCGCCTGCCTGGTCGCCATCCCGTTCAGCGTTTTGGGTGCGGGCGCGTTGGCATCCTTCGTAGCCGAGCTGATCAACTTCGACCCGCCGCGGGTGGAGTTCACGCTCCAGACTTTGCTGCTCCAATTCGGGGTCGGGCTGCTGGTTCCGCTCATCGCCGCCTCCCCGTCCATCGTCGGCGGGACGAAGGTCTCCCCCGCGCGCGTGCTGAGCGAGTACGGCATCAACCAGGTCTGGGCTGGCGCGGGCCTGCTCGACCGCCTGCTGCGCCGCTTCCCCCAGTTCACCCGCGACCTGCTGCTGGCCCTGCGCAACCCCTTCCGCAAACGCGGACGGCTGATTCTCTCGCTGATCACGCTGACCTTTGCGGGCGCGGTCTTCATGGCCATCGTCAACCTGCAATCGTCGCTGAACGGCGCGCTGAATGAGATGTTCGAATTCTGGCGCTACGACGCCTGGCTGATCGTGGACGGTCACGTCCCCGCCGAGCGGCTGGTCGATGAAGCCGAAGCCGTCCCAGGCGTGGAACAGGCCGAAGCCTGGGGCTTCACGGTCGGGCGCTACGTCCGCCCCGATGGTTCTGAAAGCGACAACCTGTACCTGATGGCCCCGCCGGCCGGCACAAAACTGCTCGACCCGCCCGTCATCGAAGGCCGCTCCCTGAAGCCAGGCGACACCGACGCCATCCTGGTCAGCCCGGGCCTGCTGGCCAATGAACCGACCCTGCGCCTGGGCGGCCCGATGTCTGTCAAGATCGAGGGCCGCGAACAGACCTACACCATCGTCGGCGTGATGAACATGATGGGCAATGCCACCATCGGCTACTTCACCATCATGGACTACTCGGCCTACACACGCCACGTGCGCGAACCCAATCGCGCCAATGCCATCATCCTGACCCTCTCGATGGAGGGCATCGATGAACAGCGCCGCATCGCCAGCCAGGTCGAGGAACGCTACGACCGCGCCGACATCAAAGTGCTATCCAACTTCCTCATCACCGAGGAACGCGAGGAGATTGACGCCGCCTTCGCCATCATCGTGGCGCTGCTGATGGTCATGACCGTTGTACTGGCCACGGTCGGCGGGCTGGGATTGATGGGCACCATGAGCCTGAACGTCATCGAACGCACGCGTGAGATCGGCGTGATGCGCGCCTTCGGCGCCTCCAGCGCGGCCGTCTTCCGCATCGTCATCGTTGAGGGCCTGCTGATCGGGATGATGAGCTGGATCCTGTCCATCGGCCTGTCCCTGCCCCTCAGCGTGATGCTGGCCCGCGAGGTCGGCCTGTCCTTCATGGACTACCCGATGCCTGCCAGCTACTCCCCGGGCGGGATCCTGGCCTGGGCCGCCCTGGTCGTCATCATCTCGATCGTTGCCAGCCTGTTCCCCGCCCTGCGCGCCGTGCGCCTGACCGTGACCGAAGTGCTGGCCTACGAGTAAAACGTTGAACGTTCAACCACCCACAAGGAGTTCACCATGAAAAAACTTACCCTCATTCTCGTTATGCTTGCCTTCCTCCTCTCCGCCTGCGATGGGACGGCCACCCCCGTGCCGACGTCAGAGCCAGTGAAGGAATCAAGCTCCAATGTCACCGCTGAGGGAACATTGCGGCCCGCCCCGTCGGTGGAACTGGGCTTCGTCCAGGGCGGCGTGATCGCCGAAGTATCCGCACAATCGGGGCAGAAGGTCTCCGCGGGCCAGGTCATCGCCCGCCTGGTCGGCATCGAATCGGCCCGGGCTGAATTGGCCGCCGCGCAATGGGAGCAGACCCTGGCGCAGCAATCGCTGGATGCCCTGCATCGCAACGCGCTGCTGACAGACGCAGAAGCGCAGCAATCCCTGCACGCTGCCCAAAAGGCCTATGAAACCGCCGAGGGCCGCTGGGATGTGGGCGACAAGGAAAAGGCCACCGACCTCGAACTTGCGCTGGAGGACTACGTCCAGGCTGAGCAGGATTACCGCGATGCCAAAAAGGAGCTCGATCGCTTCGCCTACAAGGACAAGGATGACTCCAAGCGCCAGAAAGCCCAGGAGACATTCGACAAGGAGAAGGAAAACCTGGCGGGCGTCCATGCCGATCTGCTGAAGGAATTGCCCACCTCCGACGCGCTGCTCGACGAAAAGCAGATCGATCTGCTGCGAGCCATCGCCGCGCTCGAACTGGCCCGTCAACAGGTGGACCGCCTCGATCAGGGTCTCGACCGGGAAACGCTTCTCGCGGCGGAGACCCATCTGACGGCCGCGCAGGCCCACGTCCAGGCAGCCGAAGCGGCGCTGGAACTCTACGAGTTGCGCGCGCCCTTTGGCGGAGTCCTGCTCCGCCTCGACCTGAAGGTCGGCGAAACCGCCAGCCCGGGCCTGCCCGTCGCCTTCCTCGCCGACATCTCGCGCTGGACCGTCGAGACCAAAGACCTGGCCGAGATCGACATCGCGCGCGTGCGCATTGGGCAGAGCGTCATCGTCAAACTGGATGCATTCCCCGGCGAGGAATTCCACGCCCAGGTCAGCGCCATCGATCCCGTCGGCAGGGAATACCTCGGCGACATGACCTACCAGGTCACGGTCACGCTCGACGAACCCGATCCGCGCTTTTTGTGGAACATGACGGCCACGGTTACGATCGAGACTCCGTAGGGCAGAGTGAGCAGATGATAAGAATCAAAGACGCGGCCCTGCTGGGCCGCGTCTTTGATTTGAACATGTATATTTTCTAGAACAGAGCTGCGATGACTCCGCCGATCAGCGAGATGACGAAGTTGGCAATGGCGGCCAGCACAGCGGTGATGACGGCATTGGTGGTGGAGAATTCCGCGGCCTCGCGCACGCCGATCACGTACCCGACGATGCTCAGGGCCAGGATGACCAGGCCGATCATCGAGGTGACGCACAGCAGGGCGGTGGCGATCAATCCCGCCAGGT
>JBMOMS010000240.1:0-39330 GCA_049324895.1 Chloroflexota bacterium | reverse complement strand
GTTATACTCGGCCCAATGTCTGATGCTGCCTCCATTCTCAAAGAGACCTTTGGATACGGCACCTTTCGCCCGCTGCAAAAGGAAGTGATCGAGAACGTACTGAATCGGCGTGACACGCTGGCGGTCATGCCCACGGGCGGGGGAAAATCGCTGTGTTACCAAATCCCTGCGCTGATGTTCGAGGGCCTGACTGTGGTGGTCTCCCCGCTGATCGCCCTGATGAAAGACCAGGTCGAGCAGTTGCGCGGCTATGGCGTGCATTCGCTGTTTTTGAACAGCACGCTCTCTCCGCAGGAATACCAGGAAAACATGGAGTACGTCCGCCGTGGCCAGGTCAAGCTGCTGTACGTCGCGCCCGAGACGCTGCTCACGCCGCGCATCCTCTCGCTGCTGGATTCCGTCCAGGTGGACTGCCTGACCATCGACGAGGCGCACTGCATCTCCGAGTGGGGACACGACTTTCGCCCCGAGTATCGCCAGTTGGTGGAGGTGCGCAAGCGCTTCCCGAAGGCGGTCTGTCTCGCGCTGACGGCCACCGCCACCTCGCGCGTGCGCCAGGACATCCGCCACACACTCAAGTTCGCGACCACCAACGAATTCGTCGCCAGCTTCAACCGCGAGAATCTCTACATCGAAGTGGCGCGCAAACAGGACGCCACCCGCCAGACCATCCAGATGCTCGAACGCTACAAGGATCAATCGGGCATCGTGTATTGTTTCTCGCGCAAGCAGGTGGATGAACTGGCGGGCTACCTGGCCTCGAAGGGCTATTCCGTCCGCCCGTATCACGCGGGGCTGGAGGACACCGAACGCCGCCGCAACCAGGAGGCCTTCATCCGCGACGACGCGCAGATCATCGTGGCCACCATCGCCTTTGGCATGGGCATCAACAAGCCCAACGTGCGCTTCGTGATCCACTACGACCTGCCCAAGAGCATCGAAGGCTACTACCAGGAGATTGGGCGCGCGGGGCGCGACGGCCTGCCCGCGCATTGCCTGCTGCTGTACAGCTACGCCGACGCGGCCAAGATCAACTACTTCATCGAGCAGAAGGAGGGCGACGAAAAGCGCGTGGCGATGCAGCACCTGAACGCCATCGTCAGCTATGCCGAGGATGAACGCACCTGCCGCCGCAAGCCGCTGCTCAACTACTTCGGCGAAACATACAAAGCCGACAACTGCTCCAGTTGCGACAACTGCACCTCCGCCCCGACCCCGCTGACCGACGTGACCATCCCCGCGCAGAAGTTCCTCTCGTGCGTCAAACGCGCGGGCGAGAAGTTCGGCGCGGGCCACATCGCCGACATCCTGCTCGGCTCGAAGAATGAGAAAGTCCTGCGCTGGGAACACGACAAGCTGTCCACCTACGGCATCGGCGGCGAGTGGACGCGTCCGCAGTGGATGCACCTCGCCCGCCAACTGGTGCAGACGGGCTACCTCCAGCAGGAGGGTGAATATCACACCCTCAGCCTGACCGCCAAGTCGCTGGATGCGCTGCGCAAACGCGAGAAGATCCTGGCCGTGGTCATGGAGTCCACCGAGCGGGCGCAAAAAGCGGACAAAAAGAAGCAGACCGAGTTGGAATACAACCATGCGCTCTACGCCCTGCTGCGCCAGAAACGCAAGGAGATGGCCGACGAGGCAGGCGTGCCGCCCTACGTCATCTTCTCGGATCGCACGCTGACCGAGATGGCTGCATACTATCCGCAATCTTCAGAGTCGCTGCTGAATATCTCCGGAGTGGGGCAGGTCAAATTGCAGCGCTACGGCGACGTGTTCCTGGAACTGATCAAATCCTATTGCGAAAAGCGCGGGCTCAAGGATCAGCGCAAACAGTCCAGCCGCGATAAAAGCGACGAGGGGCGGCGCTACGTCATCGTTGGCGAGGCCTACAACGAAGGGGACTCTGTGCAAGACCTGATGAAACGCTTCCAGGTCACGGCGGGGACGATCCTCGACCACCTGACCCGTTACGTCTACGCGGGCAATGCCCTGCGCAGCGGCTCCGATCTTCAGGCGTTGACCTCCGCCACGCCCGAGCAGTGCCAGGCCGCCTTTGCCGCCTTCGATGAACTGGACACCACCTTCCTCAAGCCTGTGTACGATAAGTTGGGCGGGGCCTTGAATTACGATGATTTGAAAATTTTGCGGATGCTTTATCTCATTCGCAAGTGAAGCTGGATGGCCGAAGCCATCCAGTTTTATTTTGTCGCGTTTTTACCCTGATAGTGTGTTACACTGAATACAACGTTAAAACATGGCGTTTATCCTTGGGGGTATTACAGGTTGTTCCATGGTGAACAGCCATTTACTGCCAGGCCCTGTTGTTCGATAGAGAAAGAGTTGCATGATTAATTTCAATATTAGCACGGTGATCTACCGACCGGTCAAACAGATCTTCGACTATGTCAGCGCACCTGAGAACGATTTTCAGTGGCAGTATGGAACGCTGGCTTCGACGCGAATCACGGAAAATGAGGGCGGGGTGGGTTCCCATTTCCGCAGCGTGGGTCACTTGATGGGCCATCGCGTGCAGAGCACCTACGAAGTAACCGAATTTGAGCCGAACAAAAAATACGGATTCAAGTCGCTGTCGGGGCCGCTGCTTTCGCAGACCTACTATACCTTCGACATCGCGAGCGGCAACACGAAGGTCAGCATTTTCATGCAGGCCAACGTGGTCAATTTCATCCAGATGGATGAGCGCGTCCTTGAAAAACGCCTGAAGAAACAATTCAAGGAAAACCTGGCCATGCTCAAGAATCTGTTGGAAGTAAAGCGCATGCAGTCGGCTGTGGAAATGAATTCATCCGCCAACAACGGGTAGGATCGAGAGGAATGATGAACTATCACGACGGCGACCCGGTCATGCACTGGACCTATGGATTGGGGCGGATCCTTCACCTGGAGGAGCGTGACCTGTTTGGGTCCAAGTGCCTGTATTACGCCGTGCAGGTGGGAGAGTTGACCGTCTGGGTCCCCGCGGACGGCAAACTGGAAAGCCGCCTGCGGCCTCCCGCGCGGGCGGAGGAATTTCGACAATTGGTGCGCGCCCTGTCCGACCCGAGTGAGCCTCTCTCCGAAGACCGCAACGAGCGCAGGAATTACCTGTTGGGCCTGTTGAGGGACGGCCGCGCCGAATCGCTCTGCCGGCTTGTGCGCGACCTATTGGCTCATCAGCGCGTGCGCCCGTTGAACGATAGCGACCAGGTGATCTTGAAGCAGGCCCGCGCCGTCCTGCTGGGAGAGTGGTGCTTTGTCCTCTCCCTGACCCAGGCGCAGGCCGAGTACGAATTGCGTCGTTTACTGGATGGAACAACGGAGATGAAGGAATAATCTGATTTCGGAAGGGCGGCAGAGCATCCGCGCAGCATGACGGTATATTCTAGTCTGAACAGCGCTCATCGATTGAGCGTGAATGGAAACGCGGCAGGTTTGCCCCCTTCCATTCACGTGTTGGTTGTGTTGAAGAGGGAAGCAGACTACGCCGCTCCTGGAAGCAATCCCATTTGAGCCTCAATTCACTTTGCGCCTGCCTTCAGGCGGGACAGCCCGTGGCGTTGCAGAACACACAACCCCGTCGTGGGTCTTCACCCGTCGACTTGAAGGCGCGATCCAGGGAGAAAACGCGCCTCAGGGTCTTCTTAAAGTCACGGCTCCCACCTCCACGATTCCCGGGCAGCGCAAAATTCGCCTCCGTTTTCACACAAAACCATCCATGTCCTCCATGTACAAAAAAGAGCCTCCCGATTTTAAGAAAGCCCTGAAACGCTCCTTGAACCAACTTGACACAATCTTGATTCTCTCATAAACTGCCATCAGGATGTTTGCCACCCGAAAGAGAATCCTGTGAAAACCGTCGAGCCAATCCGAGCTTTCGAACAGATCAAACTGCTGGCGGATGCGCGCCGCATGGAGATTTTGCGGCTGCTGATGGCTTCGCCCGCCACTCTCACACAACTGGCGCAGGTGTTGAAGCAGTCGCCTGCCTGGGTGCGGCATCACATCCTGGCGCTCGAGTCGGGAAATTTGATCGAGGTCAGCGAAGTTCGGCGCATGGGCAAGGTCACCGAAAAGTTCTACCGCGCAAAGGGCGGCGCTTTCCTTTTACAGGAGATTGTCCTGCCCAGGGGCAAAAAGCCCACCGTCATCTTCTCGGGGAGCCACGATCTGGCCCTGGAGGAAATCGCCGAACACCTCAATAAGCACGTGACCCTGCTCAGCCTGCCTGTTGGCTCGCTCGATGGGCTGGTCAACCTGCGACAGGGATTGTGCCAGATTTCGGGCGCGCATATTTTGGATGAGACGGGAGAGTACAACACCCCCACCGTGCGCCACCTCTTCCCCGACCGCAATGTGGAGCTGGTCACTCTTGCCTACCGCACACAGGGCCTGCTCCTCGCGGCGGGCAATCCCAAGGGCATCAAACAACTTGCGGACCTTGCGCGGGACGGTGTAGAATTCGTCAACCGCAATCCCGGCTCCGGCACGCGGCTCTGGCTCGACATGGAGCTTAGGAAGCAAAATATTGCAGTGTCACAGATCAGCGGCTACAAGGCCGAGGTCAAGACCCACAGCGAAGCCGCCGAACGGGTTGCGAATCATAAGGCGGATGTTTCCATTGGTTTGCAAGCCGCTGCCCATCAGAGCGGACTGGACTTCATCCCCTTGTTTGAAGAACGGTATGATCTGATCCTGCCGCGCGAAAACGAAAAGGCGCTTGCGCCCCTGCTGGATTATTTGCAGACCGCCGCCTTCCGTACAGAACTCCACGCGCTGACGGGTTATAATGCGTCGCACAGCGGCGAACTGGTTTCGGTGTAAAGCCACTCCGTCCGCATGAAATCCCCTCAACGAAAGCGGTTGTCTGTTTGTACATGAAGAAGAAAACACATCTACGTCATCTCCTTCCGGGAAATGCCACGAAACTGCTCGACTGAATAAGCCTCAAATCAGCCGGTCGTAATTTTTTTTAATTTGTTTCAATAAGTTTTTCCTTATTTGAATATAACAGGCATCTTGGTGTCTGATAAAAAAGGAGAATGTTGTATGAAACTGTCTGCACGCCTGATTTTAAGCGGCGCATTGCTTTTTGCGCTGGCATTCGTCTTCGCCGCCTGCTCGGGGGATATCCAACCCGAAGCGACACCCACCGTTGAAGCGACCGAACCCGCCGTCCCCGTGTTGGAAATCGTCAGCGAGACCGGCAGCAGGTCCCTTACGCTGGAGGAATTGAAAGCCCTGCCCGCCACCGAAGGGTACGCGGGAATCAAGAGCAGCACCGGCAAGATTACGCCGCCTGTCATGATGAAGGGTGTGGCTTTGAAAGACCTGGCCGAACTCATCGGCGGCATGGATGAGACCAAAGGCTTCAATGTGGTTGCCGAGGATGGGTACAGCATTACCTACTCGTATGACCAGCTTCAAAACGGAACCTTCATTGCTTACGACCCCGCCACGGGTGAGGAACTCAAGAACCCGGTCGAGTTGACCGCCATCATCGCCTATGAAGCCGATGGCAAACCCTTCGACGCCAGGCAGGACGGAACCTTGCGGCTGGCAATCGTCAGCCAGGAAATGAAGCAGGTCACCGACGGTCACTGGGCGGTGAAGTGGGTCAATAAACTCGAGGTCAAGAACCTCGGCGCCGATTGGGTGCTGCAAGTGGAGGGCGTGTTGTCCAAGCCCACCGACCGCGCCAGCGTCGAATCCTGCGGCGCTCCGCAATGTCACGGCGTCTCGTGGGTGGACGACAAGAACCAGCAGTGGGTGGGTGTGCCTTTGTACTTTTTCGTCGGCTCGGTGGATGACGAAATCTCGCACGAAGGCCCCGCTTTCAACCGCGACCTGGTCAAGACAGGCTACACCATCGATGTTGTCTCTACCGACGGCTACACCGTCACCTTCGACGCGCAGCGCGTTCAATATAACAAAAACATCCTGGTGGCATACAAGGTCAACGACAACGCTTTGCCTGAAGAATACTTCCCGCTGCGCCTGGTTGGCGACGACCTGGAGAAGCAGGAAATGGTCGGCATGATTTCCGTAATCAAAGTGGGGTTGAAGCCTCTGCCTGCGGCGACCCCGGCTCCCGTTACCCTGTCTGCCGAAAACGCGACATTGACGGTGACGGGCTTGGTGAACCAGGAACTCTTCCTGAATGAAGCCGCCTTGCGCGGGTTGGAAGTTGTCACCATCAACGCCGAGAAGCCCAAAGGCGGGAAGAGCGACTTCGAAGGCGTGCGCCTCAGCGCCCTGTTGGCCATGGCTGGTGTCAAGGACGGCGCCACCACGCTCCGCATCACGGCTTCGGATGGCTATTATGTCGAAGTGTCGCTGAAGGACTTGCAAGCCTGCGCCGACTGTTTACTCGGCTTTACCGACACTGCCGAAAATTTCAAAGTGGTCATGCCTGGCATGACCAGCGACATGTGGGTCAAGGATGTTGTTAAATTGCAGGTGAAGTAACCTTTCCAATCTTCACGTTCTGTCGAGGGCCAGGCCCCCGACAGAACAAAGATGGAACACAGCCGCCCATGCGAAAACTCTTTGCGATCCTCCTGGTTTTGTCCCTGCTCGGCCTGGGACTTGACGCCTGCAATGCCCAGCCGAAAACTCCGCTGGTCGTCTTTGGCGCGGGAAGCCTCATCCAACCCTTCGACCACATCGAAAAAGCCTTCGAGAAAAAATATCCCCACATCGATGTTCAGCCCGAATATCATGGCAGTATCCAGGTCATTCGTCACGCCACCGAACTGCACAAACCCATCGACGTGATCGCCACTGCCGACGCGGCGCTGATTCCGATGTTGATGTATGCGACCAACATCCCGGACACCAACCAGCCCTATGCCAATTGGCATATCCGCTTTGCGAGCAACCGCCTTGCGCTGGCGTATCACCCCGAAAGCAAATATGGGGATGAAATCAACGCCGAAAACTGGACGGAAATCATCAGCCGGCCCGATGTAAAAATCGGCATCGCCGACCCGCGCTTCGACGCTTCGGGCTATCGCGCGTTGATGGCGTTCGCGCTGTCTGAGATCGCGGAGCAGAACTATGGGCTGTTCGACCCGATGTTCAAGGATCAATTCACCTTCCCCGTCACCATCTTCCGCGGCGACGAGATGACCACCGTCACCGTGCCTGAAATTCTGGAGACCCGACCCGAGTCGCATATCGTCATTCGCGGCGCAAGCATCCAGTTGATTGCCCTGCTCGAATCGGGAGACCTGGACTATGCCTTCGAGTACGAGAGTGTCATCCAGCAGCATGGATTGAAAATGGTCAGCCTGCCGGTTAAGGTCAACCTGGGCGATCCAGCGCAGGCGGAATTCTACAAGCAGGTTCAAGTTAACCTCGACTTCCAGCGCTTTGCCACGGTCGAGCCGCAATTTCGCGGCGAACGCATTGGCTATGCTGTGACCATCCCAGCCAGCGCCGAGCATCCCGAAGAAGCCGCGTTGTTCATCGCATTTTTGCTCGGCGGGGAAGGGCGCGCCATTATGGAAGCCGACCATCACGCGATGTTCGAGAAGTTCATTGCCGATGGTTATGAATATCTTCCGCCTGTTTTGCAGGCGCTCGCGACGAAATAACCTTGAAAAAGAACAACCTGCCCTTCAATCTTGTTTTCTCCGCGCTGGGAGGGCTGTTGTTGTTGTTCATTGTCCTGCCGCTGGTCAGCATTTTATTTGGCGCCACTCCGTCAACCCTTTGGCTGGCGCTGACCGACCCGCAAGTCATCCGCTCCATCGGATTGACCTTTGGCGCGGCGGCGGTTGCCACCCTGCTGGCGGTCGTCACGGGCGTGCCGCTGGCTTTTTTACTGGCGCGCAGAAAATTCCGCGGCAGGCGCTTGGTGGAAGCGCTGGTCAACCTGCCGATTGTGATTCCACACACGGCGGCGGGCGTGGCCCTGCTGCTGGTCTTTGGCCGGCGCGGGCTGTTGGGCCAATGGCTGACGCCAATGGGCCTTGCCTTCACCGATAACTTTGCGGGCGTGGTGGTCGGCATGTTATTTGTCAGCCTGCCGTTTCTGGTGAACCTCAGTCGCGAATCATTTGCGCTGGTGGATGAAGAAATGGAACGGGTTGCCCTGATCGATGGCGCAACACCCTGGCAGGCGTTCTGGCTTGTTTCACTTCCGCAGGCCTGGCGCGGTGTGGTGGCTGGTTCATTGATGATGTGGTCGCGCGGAATCAGCGAGTTTGGCGCGGTGGTCATTTTGGCGTATCACCCGAAAATCGTGCCTGTGCTGGTCTTCGAACGCTTCGAGGGCTTTGGCCTTGCCGCCGCGCAGCCCGTCGCCGCCCTTCTGGTTCTGGTTGCCCTTGCAACGTTTATCTTTTTGCGATTGTCGCTCTTGAATGAGAGCAAGGAATAAAGCCCCGAAAGTCGAATTATGACAACCTTCGGGAAATCGTCAAGCATGAAAAGGAGAAAAAAATGAAACTCAGCGCGCGTAACCTGTTGAAGGGGAAGGTTGTGAAGATTGTCAAAGGAGCCGTCAACTCCGAAGTGACCATCGAACTGCCTGGCGGAGAAAAACTCACCTCCATCATCACCAACGCATCCGTCGTCTCGCTTGGTTTGAAGAAAGGCAAGGAAGCGTATGCCGTCATCAAGGCCTCCAACATCATGGTTGCCGTCGACGAGTAATCCCTCTGGAACAATCGCCCCGAAGGTTTGAGCAAGCCTCAAGTTTTCCCCAAAATCCTTCGGGACGTTTCGGTTCAAATCATTGTAGTCAAGGAGAAGAAAAAAATGTCCCGCACGATCAAATTTGTTGTACTCATGGGGGTGATCCTCTCTCTGGCGCTCTCCGCATGTGGAGCACCCACCGCTGCCCCGGCGGCGACTGACGCCCCTGTCACGGAAGCGCCCGTTGCCGAGGCCCCCTCCAGCGAGCCGATTCTCACCGTCAGCGGCGCTGTGGATACCGAATTGGCGCTCTCCGAAGCCGACCTGCGCGGCATGGAAGTGGTTCAACTCAACGTTGAACACCCCAAGAACGGCCCCACCGATTACGAAGGCGTACGCCTGAGTGAAATCCTCGCCAAGGCGGGCGTTCAGGAAGGGGCCAGCGCTCTGGTCTTCACCGCCACCGACGGTTACGAGTCCGAAGTTCCGTACGCCGATGTGGAAGCCTGCGTCGATTGTCTGGTTGCCTTCGACGGCGCCGGCCTGAACATGGTCATGCCTGGCATGTCGAGCAAAGCCTGGGCGAAGATGGTCGCCAAAATCGAAGTCAAAGGCGGCGCGGCGGTCGAACCTCCCGCCAACCCGACCCTGATCCTGGCCACGACCACCTCCACGCAGGATTCGGGCCTGCTCGATGTTCTCATCCCCATGTTCGAAGAACAAAGCGGCTATACAGTCCAGACGATTGCCGTTGGCTCGGGCGAAGCGATGAAAATGGGCGAGGAAGGCAATGCCGATGTCCTGCTCGTCCACGCGCCCGCCTCTGAAGTGGAATTCATGGACGGCGGATTTGGAAAAGACCGTTTCCTGGTCATGCACAATGACTTCATCATCGTCGGGCCTGCCGAAGATCCCGCCGGGATCAAAGGTCTTGCCCCCAAGGATGCCTTTGCCGCCATTTACAACGCAGGCGCTCTGTTTGTCTCCCGCGGCGACGACTCTGGCACGCACAAGAAGGAAGTAAGTTTCTGGAAGAAAGCCGAACTCGACCCCGCCGCCGGGAAACCCGAATGGTTCATCGAGACCGGCCAGGGTATGGGCGCTTCGCTGACCGTTGCTTCCGAGAAGGGCGCATACATCCTCACCGACCGCGCCACCTACCTTGCCAACAAGGATAACCTCCAGTTGGAGATTCTGCTCGAGGGCGACAACAGTCTGCTGAACGTCTATCATGTCATCACCGTCAACCCCGAAAAATGGACTGCGGTCAACTATGAAGGCGCGATGGCGTTTGCCAAGTTCATGACGGACCCCGCCACCCAGGCAGTCATTGGCGCCTTCGGTGTGGAGAAATTTGGCCTGCCGCTCTTCTTCCCCGACGCCGATAAGACCGACGCGGATTTGGGGCTGTGAAAAGGCGGACAGGTAAATAAGTAAACAGGTAAGACAGGCACACAGGTAGGTGAAATTTTCCCTGTGTGCCTGTTTACTTGTATACTTGTGTTCCTCACCATGGATATCCTCGAAATCACCCTCCTCTCCCTGCAAGTCTCGACGATCGCCACCCTCATCAGCCTGCTGATTGGCCTGCCGTTTGGGACCTGGCTTGCCCTCGGCGATTTTCGCGGGCGCTCGTTCATCCTGAGCGTGGTCAACACGGGCATGGCGCTGCCGCCTGTCGTCGTCGGCCTGGTGGTGGCGATGACCCTCTGGCGCAGCGGCCCGCTTGGTGGTTTGAAGTTGATTTACACCCCCTGGGCGATCATCATCGCGCAGACGGTCATCTCCGCGCCCGTGGTGACAGGCCTTACGGCGGCGGCGCTGGCGGCGCTCGACCCGCGTTTGCAGCAGCAACTGCTTGGCTTGGGCGCGTCCCGCTTGCAGATGATCTGGATGCTCTGGCGCGAAGCCCGCCTGCCCCTGCTCGCCGCGCTCATGGCTGGATTCGGTTCTGTCATCTCGGAGGTCGGCGCCTCGATGATGGTCGGCGGAAACATTCGCGGACAGACCCGCGTGCTGACCACTGCCATCGTGCTGGAAACCTCCAAGGGTGAGTTCGAGCGCGCGCTGGCGCTTTCCGCCCTGCTGCTGGTCATCACCTACCTCATCAACCTCGCCCTGACCTGGATACAGCAGAAGGGGCAAAGACGATGAACGAGTTGATCACGATCCGCGACCTGCTCATCAAGCGCGGTCAACGCGAAGTGTTGCGCGTGGATGCGCTGGACATTCCGCGCGGCGAAACCCTGGCGGTGGTCGGTCCCAACGGCGCGGGCAAAAGCACCCTGCTGCTGGCGCTGGCGCATTTGCTCAAACCTGCCAGCGGCGAAGTGAAATACGCGTCCAAACACCTCCGCGAGTGGAACGACCTTGAATACCGCCGCAAGATTGCCTTTGTTTTTCAAGACCCGCTGTTGATGGATATGACTGTCGCAGATAACGTCGCCCTCGGCTTGAAATTTCGCGGCGTGGATCAGGCCGAATCGCGCCTCCGCGTCGAAACGTGGATGAAAGCCATGGGCGTGGATGCGCTGTCGGGGCGGCGGGCCGGTCAACTTTCAGGGGGAGAAGCCCAACGGGTGAGCCTGGCGCGCGCCTTCGTCCTCGACCCCGAGCTGCTCCTGATGGACGAACCCTTCTCCGCCGTCGACCCGCAAACGCGCGGACAATTGATGAAGGACTTGTCCGAACTGCTGGCGCAGGAACACCGCACGACGGTTTTTGTCACACACAACCTGAAGGAAGCCGCGCAAATGGGCGACCGCGTGGCGGTGGTTGTTGGGGGCGTATTGAGACAGGTGGGAACGCCAGCCGAGATCAAGGAAAGACCGATTGATGGAAATGTGGCGGATTTTTTGAGGGAATTTTAGCGTGGCCGCTCAAGGCTGAACGGTTAATGTTAAACACAAGCAGGCCCGTTGTTGGAATAAGGGGAGCGCAATGTGACAAATGACATGTTTTCTGTTAAGGAAAAACTTAAATATTGTTTTCTATTCTTATCGATGCTATTCTAGATGCAAAACAGCGTGGGCTGTCCTTTTTTGTTTACAGCACTGCCGCTGAAAAAAACAGGTCAGGCGCTTCCTTGACGAACATTCAAATCCACCTCAATTTATACGGGCCTTTGGCGGCTGTTTTGGGCGGCAAGTACATTGCCCAGAAGGCGATCTCCCTGGCGGAGGGCGCTGTGGTGCGCGACCTGATGAGCTTGATTGGTATTCCGCACGATCAAAAAAGTTACCTCTTTATCAATGCCGTGCTGTGCGATATGCCCGGACTGTCGGCTTCGCTGGATGAGGCGTTGCATGACGGGGACCATGTTGGCATTTTTTCGCGCCAGCACATGTGGCCCTATCAATACCGCGATGGAATTCGCATGTCTGAAAGTTTGACCGAAGCGCTGCGAAAACGCGGCGCGATGCATAACACCTATTAGCCAAAGATTTTCACTAAAAGGAGACAGAAATGGCAAAGCAAATTCTTCGCATCAACATGAGTACACTCGAAGCCGTCTACGAGCCTGTTCCCGAAAAGTGGGCGCGCTGGGCGGGGCGCGGGCTGACGTCGGCCATCGTCTGCGACGAGGTGGACCCCACCTGTCACCCGCTGGGACCAAACAACAAGATTGTCATTGCCCCCGGTTGGGTCTCCGGCAGTCCCGCCGCCCCCAGCAGCGGACGCACCTCCTTCGGCGGCAAAAGCCCGCTGACGGGTGGAATCAAGGAAGCCAACTCCGGCGGCCTTTCCAGCCAGAAAATCGCCAAGCTGCGCCTTGCCGCCATCATCGTCGAAGGCGCGCCCAAGGACGGCAAATGGTACACCGTCTTCATCAACAAGGACGGCGTTAAGTTCGAAGAAGCCGGCGAGCTGGTGGGCAAGGGCATGTACGAAGTGGATAAATTGATGTGGGAGAAATACCCCAACAAACCCGCCGTCATCGGCGTGGGGCCGGCGGGCGAGATGAAACTCTCCAACGCGGGCATCTCGGTCAACGATCCCGAAAATGGGCCTGGGCGCTACGCAGGACGCGGCGGGCTGGGCGCGGTGTGGGGCGCGCGCGGAATCAAGGCGATGATCGTGGATGACGCAGGCGCGCTTGGCGTGGAAATCGCCAACAACGAACTCTTTGCCGAAGGACGCAAGAAACTGACCGCCGCCATGCAAGCCCACGACCTGACCAAGAAAGACGGCGGCCTGTGGACCTTTGGCACCAACGTTTTGATGAACATTCTCAACGAAGCCGGCGGGTTGCCCAGCATTGGCTTTAGCTCGGGACAGTTCGAGGGCGCGGCAAAGATTTCAGGCGAAACCGTCGCCGAGAATATCGAAAAACGCGGCGGCGTCGGCACAAAGCACCATGCCTGCCACCCGGGCTGCATCATGCAATGCTCCAGCATCTACACCCACGAAGACGGCTCGGCATTTGTCTCGTCCATCGAGTACGAAACCGCCTGGTCCCTGGGCGCAAACTGCGGCATCGACGACATCGAATACATTGCCCAGGCCACCTGGGAATGCAACGACATCGGCCTCGACACCATCGAAGCGGGCAACGCGATTGCCATGACGATGGAAGGCGGCTACCTCCAGTATGGCGACAAGGTTGGCGCGCTCAAGACCTTCGACGAAATCCGCAACGGAACCCCGCTCGGACGTGTGTTGGGGCAGGGGGCCGAAGCCACCGCCAAAGCCTTTGGCGTCTTCCGCGTTCCCACCGTCAAGGGCCAATCCATGCCGGCCTATGAGCCGCGCGCCATCAAGGGCATCGGCGTGACCTACGCCACCACCCCCATGGGCGCCGACCACACCTCCGGCTACACCATCGCCCCCGAAATTGCGGGCGTGGGCGGCAAGGTCGACCCCCTCGTCAACACCGACAAGGGCAACCTCTCGCTCACCTTCCAGGCGGCGACCGCCTTCATCGACAGCACGGGCTACTGCCTCTTCATCGCCTTCCCCATTCTCGACATCGCCGAGGGCTGGGCGGGCATGGCAGATTCTGTTGCGGGCGTGACCGGGCTGGATATTGCGGGCGACAAGGTGATCGACATCGGCAAGGAAATCCTCAAGATGGAACGCCTCTTCAACGAAGCGGCTGGCTTCACCAAGGAAGATGACCGCCTGCCCGAATTCATGCGCGAAGAGGCCCTGCCTCCGCACAATGTCAAGTGGACGATGGCTGACGAAGACCTCGACAAGGTCTACGCCTGGGTTCACGAAGGATAATCCGATTTTCAAAAGGGAGGCTTGTGTCAAACCGCAAGCCTCCCTTTTGATTTAATCTTTTAGAGGTGTTTCCGATGAAGGTTGAAGTTCGCGTTTTTGCCACGTTGCGACAGTATATGCCTGGGTTTGGGATAGGCGAACCAAACCGCCTCGAACTGCCCGAAGGCACGACCCTTGCCGAGTTGCGCGACCTGCTCAAACTGCCCCCCGCCGAGGTCAAAGTCGTCATGCGCAACAACCTGCAAGCGGAACTGGACGATGTCATCGCCGACGGCGACCGCATTGCCTACATTCCTGCTGTGGCGGGCGGATAGCATGGCAGAATTTCAAAATCCGCTGTGGGGATTTGCCCTCGCCTACCCTGACGGCTGGTTACAGCAATCCACCGCCGAAGCCGACGGGCTGGCTCCCGTTTCCCAAGCCTTTTCCGCCGCCGAACCCGACCTGGCGCAACCGCACATCCTGCTGCGCGGCGAGTGGAACGGCAGGCGGCAACCCATTGCCCCGCTTTGGAATCAGCATTTATCAAAAGTGGCGATCATGCTCGGCGCAAAAAAACTGGGGGCGTCGCCCTTTCGCATGGGCGGGGCAGGCGGCTTCGAGGCGGAGATTCAACTGCCGCAGCGCGACAACCGCCGCCTGTGGCTGGGAATCCTCGCCCGCGACACGCTCATCCTGCACCTGATGGTTTCGCATCCCAAAACCATCCGCGCTGAATTCGAGCCGCAAGCCACAAAAGTCATTTCCAGCCTGAAATTTTTGCCCCGCGTGGAAGGGCTTGCCGCCACCGCCGAGGGTTTGCCCCTGCCGGCCAATTATGCGCCTGTTGACCCCGCCAGCCTCGTGCCAGACGCACAAGGCAACTGGCAGGCGTACGCGGGCGCGAGCGACCTCGGCGCATTGCAGGCGTTTTATTACCGCGAACTGCCCAATTACGGCTGGGAGATTGACGAGTTCATTCCATTTCCAAATCAAGTGGAGATTGGTTTTGCCCGCCTGCGGATTCGCAAAGACGGGCTGGTTGCCACGCTTGGACTTCTCCCCGCTGGCGGCGCAAAAACAACTTTAGGAACAATTGTCCTCAAATACGAGTGACCAACACGGAGCGCCATGATTTCAATTCACATGTACGGGAGGCTGCGCCGCTTTGCGCCCAATCCCAGCCCCTCTGCCAACAGCGTTGTCGAAATCGAAGCCATCGAAGGCGAGACGTTGCAAATGCTCATCGACCGCATCGACATCGACAAGAGCGACCTGTACACCGTTTTCATCAACTCCAAATTGCTCACCTCGCGCACCAAGGTAGCCTCCTTTTTGGGGTACCCGCAGGTCAATGAGGAAGATTGCCAAAATTGGGACCTGGATGTGGTCATCAAAGACGGCGACCGGCTGGGCTTTTTTGGTCCCGACATGCCCTGCCTGGTGATTTAGCGCAATGTCGCGGCCTGCTTGTATAACACCCACGGTCACAAAATGCGCATTCCCCCCTCTAAAAAACGCAATTCCCTGGCGCCGCCCGCGATTTGCTTGGCAAATCAGGCAGGTGTGTGACCGAGTGCGGTATGGATGGGGCAGCCGGGCAGTATCTTGTGGACATGAGGAACTCGTTGAAGATTCCAATCAAGGAGACGCACGTGATGTTCGTCAACAATGCCATCGTCGAACCTGATTCCAGCCTCGAAGACGGCGATGCTGTGGGCATGTTCCCCGGGGCGGCGGTGGCTCAATGACCCTCGTCGACCGCTTCGGGCGTCCCATCACCTATCTGCGCATCTCGGTCACCGACCGCTGCAATTTGCGCTGCGTGTATTGCCTGCCGGAAGAAGACATCCAATGGCGGGAGCGCGAAAAACAACTTTCATTGGAAGAAATCACCCACATCACAGAAATGGCGGCGCGGCTTGGGGTGAAACGCATCCGCCTCACAGGCGGCGAACCGCTTGTTTATCCGCACATTGTCGAACTTGTGGAGCGCATCGCCTCCCTGCCCGGCATCGAGGAAGTCAGCCTGACGACGAATGCCATGCTTCTCGAAAGGTTCGCCCGTCCGCTGGCAGAGGCAGGCTTGAATCGCGTGAACATCAGCCTCGATACGCTGGATGCAGGCAAGTTCAAGCGGATCACACGCGGCGGGGATATCGACCGCCTCTGGCGTGGGATTGCCGCCGCCGAGGAGGCGGGACTGGCACCCCTCAAGTTGAATACCGTTGTCGTGAGCGGACTCAACGCCGACGAGTTGCCCGCCCTGGCGCGGCTGACGGTTGAGAATCCCTGGCACGTGCGCTTTATCGAATTAATGCCTGTGGGCAACGCGCAGGACTGGGGTGCTGGTTTCCCGCCATTGCCAGCCCGTTACATCTCAGTACAAGACATGCAGGCAGAACTTTCGACCTTTGATCCTTCGACTGGCTCAGGACTACGCCTTGAACCTGTGCCTCCTCCCATCGGTAATGGTCCCGCCCGCACGTTTCGTATTCCCGGCGCGTTGGGAACGATTGGTTTTATTTCCCCGCTGGGCGAGCATTTTTGCCAGCATTGCAATCGCCTGCGCCTCACCGCCGACGGCCACCTGCGCCCCTGCCTTTTATTGGATGGCGAAGTCAACCTGCGGGACGCCTTGCGCGCGGGCGAATCCCTTCTGCCCTTCTTTCAAACGGCAGTGGATGCCAAGCCCGAAGGCCACGAATTATTCCTGCACCACTATCCCGAATCCCGCCGCATGGCGCAGATTGGCGGATAGGCGGAAGCCATGGAATGGAAACAACTCATACAAGCTCGTGTCGATGAACAACAGATGCCTGGCGCAGGACGTCATTCGCGGCCCGTAAAAGCCCGGGCAGGACACTTTTTCGCGGGCTTTTCCCCGGTGTGAAAGGAAATGTCCCCCATGCGCTGTATCAATGACAGGAACCATTTGCACTAACAAAATATGAACATCATCAGTGGACAAATTCCCATTCTACGCCGATAATTCAAATCGGTTTTTCAGGCCAATTTCCCATTCCCCCCTGGCAAGTTTTTGGAGTCCAAGTCATGTCTGATGTTACGTCCCCAACCCCCTTAAAGGAATACGTGTACGAGTTGCGCCCGGTACAGCGTGGATATGCCAACCGGACGTTGTATATCAACCTGACGGATAATACGATTCACGAGAAACCAGTCACCCAGCAGATGAAAGACCTGTTCACCGGCGGGCGCGGGTTTGCGCTCAAATTGCTGTGGGACGCGGTCACGCCCGACACGAAATGGGATGATCCGCAAAATGAGCTGGTCATTGCCAACGGTCCCATCTGCGGCATCACGGCCTATCCCGGCAGCGGCAAGTCCACCGTGGTCACCCTCAGCCCGTTGACCGGGAACGTCATCGACAGCAATGTGGGCGGCTACTTTGCCCCTTTCCTTAAGTTCGCCGGCTTCGACGCCCTCGAAATTCAGGGCAAGGCCGCCGGGGAGGTGGTCATCTTCATCGACGGCGATACGGGCAGGGTTACCATCGAGACCTCGACCGTGGAAGGGGTGGATGCGCACGAAATCAGCGCCCAACTGACAGAAAAGTACGGCGCCAGCGAAAAAGGCAAGCGCGGCATTTCGGTGTTATCCGCCGGGCAGGCCGCAGACCACGTTCGCATTGGGATGCTCAACTCATCCTGGTACGATGTGCGCCGCAAGGAGGCCCGCCTCAAGCAGGCCGCGCGCGGCGGCCCGGGGCGCGTCTTCCGTGATAAGAGAATCAGGGCCATCGTCGTGCGCTTCAATGACATGGGCGGCGACAAGAACGGCGTGGCGGATATGGCGCTCATCCGCAAGGCGGGCAGCCGCATCAACAAGGAAATCGCCGACCTCGACGACAAGCAGAATCAGATTCGCAGGATCGGCACGGCGAACATCGTCGAAATCATGGATCACTTCGACCTGCTCCCGACCCACAATTTCCGTTATGGCTCGCATCCCGACACCCACAAAATCGATTCGAAGGTCTGGAAGCAGGCCTTCACACAAAACGTCCCCGACGGCTGCTGGCTGGGCTGCACGCTTTCCTGTTCGCATGGCGTGGACCACTTCCCGATCAAGACCGGGCCTTACGCCGGTCAATGTCACCTGGTAGATGGACCCGAATACGAGAACGCTGCCGGGCTTGGCTCGAACATCGGCAACTTCGACCCGCAGAAGGTACTGGAACTCAACTTCTACTGCGACACCTACGGCGTGGACACCATCTCGTTTGCAAACTGCGTGGCATTTGCGCAGGAATGCTATGAGGCGGGACAGATCAACAAGGAACACACCGGCGGCATGGAGTTGACCTTTAGCGACGGCGGCTCGGTGGGCCTGGAGTTGCTTCACCAAATGGCGCGCGGCGAAGGCTTTGGCGTCATCGTCGGCCAGGGTGTGCGCTACATGAAGAAATACTTCGCCGAGCATTTCGGCGCCGACCCTGCCTTCCTGCAAGACATCGGCATGGAGATCAAGGGCATGGAAATCTCCGAATACCTGACCAAGGAGTCGCTTGCCCAACAGGGCGGTTTCGGCTTGGCAACCAAAGGTCCCCAGCACGATGAAGCCTGGTTGATTTTCATGGACCAGGTCTTGAACCTGCTGCCGACCTTCAAGGATAAGGCCGAAGCGTTGCACTACTTCCCCATGTGGCGCACCTGGTTCAGCCTGCACGGCTTGTGCAAACTGCCGTGGAACGACATCACCCCCGAAAACAACAAGCAGACCCCGGAACCGGCCAAGGTGGTGGAACACGTCGAAAACTACTGCTGGATTCACGAAGGCGTGACCGGCAAACCCACCACCACCCAGGATTTGCTCGACCAGTCGGAGCGGGTCTATAACTTCCAGAAAGTATTCTCGATGCGCATGGGCCGCGTGGGACGCGCGCATGACTATCCGCCCTACCGCGCCATGGGTCCCGTCACCCGCGAGGAATACGAATCCCGCCAGGACCGCTACGATGAACAACTCCAGCGGCTGGTTGGCATCGACCCGACCGGCATGGCCACGGAAGAGAAGATGAAACGCCTGCGCGCATACCGCGAGAATCAATACGAGCAATTGATGGACGCTGTCTACGAACGGCGGGGCTGGGACAAAAACAGCATCCCGACCATCGAAAAACTGCATGACCTGGGTATGGATTTGCCCGAGTTGATTGAAGCGGTTGAACAAGCCAGGCAAATGGTTTAGTTTTGCTTTTTATAATACCCACGGGTGAAAATTGCGCATTCCACCTTCTAAAAAAGCGCAATTTTCACCCGAGTGCGGTATATCGACAGGAATGGGTTGGTTTGTGCAGGAAAGGGATGCCAAATTGTCCCATCGTTGCTGAAACGGAGGTCCGCCTTTGTGTTTCGCTGCGGAAACCCGTATAATATATTTTATTCCGTCAATATTTGAACCCCATTCATCCGAGGAGGAGCACGATGCCGTACGGTTACAACGGAAAAATCCTGCATGTCGATCTGACCAACGCCCAATTGAGCGTGGAGGTCCCGCCCGAATCCTTCTACCGCACCTACATGGGCGGCTCAGCGATGGGCTTATATTACATCCTGAAGGAAATGCCCGCAGGGGCCGACCCGCTCGGCGCGGAAAACGTCTTGACCATCATGGACAGCGTCGTGACCGGCGCGGCGATCAGCGGCCAGAGCCGGGTCAACGTCAGCGCGCGCTCGCCTCTCACGGGTGGGATTGGCGATTCGCAGGGCGGCGGCTTCTTCCCCGCCGAGCTTAAATTCGCGGGCTTCGATGGCATCGTGGTCAAAGGCAGGTCGCCTAAACCCGTCTATTTGTGGATCAAGGACGGCGCGGCGGAACTGCGGGATGCCTCGCATTTGACCGGCAAGTTGACGGGAGAAGTCGAGCAGGTCCTGAAACAAGAGCTGGGCGACGAAAGCATCGAAATCCTGCAATATGGCCCAGCCGCCGAAAAGGGCGTCCTGTATGCCAGCATGATGAGTATGGCCAGCCGCAACAACGGACGCACGGGCATGGGCCTGGTGGCGCATTCCAAGAATCTGAAAGCGGTGGTGGCGCGGGGAACCAAAAAGCCCGCGGTGGCCGACCAGAAAGCCCTGTCCGTTGTGGTGAAAGCCGGGCCGAAGATGCTGCCGGACAACCCCGACATGGCCGGCCTGGCCAAATACGGGACCGCCAGCGTGGTGCTGCCCCAGAATTCGATGGGGACGCTGCCCACGCGCAATTATTCCGAAGGCGCATTCGAGGCGGCTGAAGAACTCAGCGGCGAAAAACTGTATGACCAATATTTGCGCGGCGCCGCAGACGGAGCGCAGGATCGCCAGGGACGTGACACCTGTTACGCCTGTATCGTGCGCTGCAAGCGCGTCGTGGAACTCGAAGGAAAGTACCCGGTCGACCCGCAGTATGGCGGCCCGGAATATGAAACCATCGGCACCTTTGGCTCTTATTGCGGGATCAATGACCTGCCGGCTGTTTCGCGCGCCAACCAGATTTGCAACGCCTACGGCGTCGACAGCATCACCTGCGGGGCGACCATTGCCTTCGCAATGGAATGCTTCGAGAAGGGCCTGATCACCACCGAGCAAACCGGCGGTCTCGAACTGAAGTTCGGCGCCACGGAGATCATGCTCGAGGTTCTGGACCAGATCGTCAATGCTTCGACGCCGCTCGGCCGGCTGCTCGGCCAGGGGTCGGAGCGCGCGGCGGCAGCCTGGGGCAACGGCACGGATGAGTGCCTGGTGACTGTCAAGGGGCAGGAGGCCCCGGCGCACATGCCGCAGGCCAAGCGTTCCCTCGGGTTGATCTACGCCGTCAATCCCTTTGGCGCGGATCACCAATCCAGCGAACATGATTGGATGATCGAGGAAGGCCTGGCCTCTGACCTGTACATGAGCCGCATGGCGCTCCTGGGAATGCCGGAGCGGCTGCCGGCCCTGTCGCTTGGGCCGGAAAAGGTCAAGTTTGCCTACATCACCGAAGCCTTCTATTCGATGCTGGACAGCCTGGAACTCTGCCAGTTTGTCTGGGGCCCGGGTTGGACGCTGTACGGTCCGCAGGAAACGGTCGATATGGTCAATGCGGTCACCGGCTGGGATGTGACGGTGGATGAACTGGTCAAGTTGGGTGAACGCCGCATCCACCTGATGCGCGTCTTCAACGCCCGCGAGGGGATCGACCGCAACGCCGATACGTTGCCGAAGAAGTTCTACAAGGCATTGCAGGGTGAAGGCCCCACAGCCGGGATTGCCCTGACCCATGAAGAAATAGAAGCGGCGCTGGATGAGTATTACCGTCTGGCCGAAATGACCCACAACGGCGAACCGACCCGCGGCAAGCTGGAAAAGCTGGACCTGGCCTGGGCGGCGGAGCTGCTCTAACAATTCCCCCACTTGTACGTTACGGGTGGCGCGTTTTTTTGCGCCACCCGTCGATTTTTAACCCGTCGGTCGACGCGGGAATGCGACTTCCCGAAAACCGCCGCCGTTGCTTGTTCGCAGGTATACTTGAGATATGCCAATCATCCGCGTCCCCAGCCTGTTCAAATACTATCTGAATAACCAGGCCGAAACCCGCCTGGAGGGACGCACCGTGGATGAAATCCTCCATGGCCTGGTGCGCGAATTCCCCAAGGTTCAGCCTCATGTTTTTGACGGCAACGGCCAGGTGAGGCGGCATATCAACCTGTTTGTCAACGCCGATAACATCCGCGACCTGAACGGACTGGAAACCCCCGTGGGCGAAGATGACATCATCAAGATCGTGCCGTCCGTCACCGGGGGCTAGTCGCAGCCGCCTGCCGGCTTGTCAAGCCAACGTGCCGCCAAACAAAAAGCGCCTGCAAAAAATGCAGCGCTTTTTGCACCCTGCGTGAAGTTCCTTCGGGCTTCAGCCGCCGTTGACCGGGGGAAAAACCTTGACTTCATCCCGGTCAGAAACGACCGTTTCCTCCAGTTCCACCAATTCGCCGTTGAGCACCACCAGATGAACTTCGGCCGGGGGGATGCCCAACCCAACCAGGATTTCACTCAGCCGGGTTGGTACTGTCAGTTCGACTTCCACCTGGTTGCGATGATTGGGAAGATAGAAGTCGAGCAAGCCGCCTGCATAGAGTTTCATCGCGGCGATTAAGACGGCAACATCTCGACAGCCCAGCCCAGGGACAGCGCCTCGAGCCGCTCGCGGGTGGGGATGCCGCTTTCGCGATCCCAACCCTTCAATTCGTATAAATTCGTCAGCGCCTGCTCGAAGTCTTCCCGCGGGAGGGCGCTTCCTTTCAGGGGGCCGTTTTCCAGCCCGGTGAACATCCGCTCTGGCAGGGTGTCATCCTTGCGGGAGAAACCTTCGCGCGCATTGAATACACGCGCCATATTCGTGGCGCGTTCGCCAATCTGCAGAACCTCCTCCATGGTCAAGTTCCAGCCGGTGGCGGCATTCAGGGAAGCCAGCACATCGTTGGGTTGAATGAAAGAGCGCGGGGCGGGGCCAAAGAAACAATAACCAACCACTTTTTCCAGGCTGCCCCAGCGTTCCAGGGCGTAAAAATGGCTCATTTTTTCGGCGTTCAATGCTCGAACCGGTTGGGGCAGGGTAATCCCCAATGGGGCTGCGCTTTTGAACTGATTGGACTCGGCATTGGCAAAGGCCGGGTCATGCGCCACCACCAGGTGGTCGGCGCCAATCTCGGAAACGGCATAACCAACTCCGACATTGTATTTGCCGCGCGGCTCATGCATGGCAAATTCCTGGCCCTTGACCTGAATGGCAAAGCGCAAGGCATCCCCGCCGATTTTTTCCGCCGCGCGTTTGCTGCCTTCGGCCAACAGGTCGCCAAAGCCTTCGCGGCGGGCAATTTTCTCGACCATGTCCAGCATGGCTTCGGTATTTCCAAACCGCAATTCGACGCCGTCCGTATCCTCCAGCCCGATCAAGCCGTGTTCGAAACATTCCATCGCAAACGAGATCGTCATGCCCGCAGAAATGCAGTCGAGGCCATAGGCGTTGCAAAGTTCGTTTGCCCTGGCAATGGCCTGCAAGTCGCACACGGCGCAGTTTGGGCCGAAAGCGCCAACCGCCTCATATTCCGGGCCGCCATACTTGGAAGGCTGGCCGCCGATGGCAATATCGCGCTTACAGCGGATGGCGCAGGCATAGCAGCTCGACCGCGCCGTCAGCAGTTCCTTTTCGTAGGCATTCCAGTTGACTTTGTCCGCGCCTTCGAAAACGCCCTCCCGAAAATTACGCGTGGGTAAAATGCCGCCTGCATTGAACGGCTCGACCAGGGCGTTCGTCCCCCGCACCTGCAGGTCCCAACTCTGGGGGTTGTCGCGATATTCCTTGGCCAGCCTGCGCCCCAACGCCGCCAGTGTCTCGGCGTCGTGCGCCAGCGACAGGTACTTCTGACTGCCCCGCACGGCAATCGCCCGCAGGTTCTTGGAGCCCATCACCGCGCCCATGCCATTGCGCCCGTTGAAATGGCGCAAGTCATTGGTCAGGCCCGCATAACGCACGCGGTTTTCACCCGCTATCCCGATTTGCAGGACGCGAATCCTGTTGTCGCCCAATTCCGCCAGGATGGTCTCCTGGACTTCGGCGGTCGTGCGCCCCCACAGGTGACTGGCCGGGCGGATTTCGGTCACGCCGTCTTTGATCCACAGGTAGACTGGTTCGGGGGCGCGCCCGGTGACGACAACCGCCTCGAACCCGGCCATTTTCAATTCGGGACCCCAGAATCCGCCCGCCTCCGATTCGCCGTAGCCGCCCGTCAGCGGAGACCGCGCCGAGACGACATACCGCGTGGCGGTCGATACCGGCGCCCCGGTCAGCAACCCGTTGGCAATCACGAGCACGTTTTCCGGGGCAAAAGGGTCGGTATGCGGGGGGATTTCGTTCAGCATGAAGTATCCCGCCAGGGCCTTTCCGCCGGGGTAAAGCCGGTAGAATTCCTCGGAAAGTTCCTCTGTTTTCACCGAACCATTGCTCAGGTTCACGCGTAAAATTTTTGCAGTGCTGCCGTATGCCATGCGGCCTCCAGATTCTCGGTTGATCTATTCAGACTCAGGCAGGCTGTCCACCTGCCTGTTCGGTCATCCAATCCCTATTATATGATACCCGGGGTTGAAAATTGTGCTTTCTGCCGTATCTTCTCAATAATCAGGGGTATTTTGGAGTGCGCAAGTTCTACTTGCGCGTTATCCCGAAGTAGAACTTCGGGACTCCAGAGCACGCCCCAAAATTTTGAGAAGGTACTTTCTGCCCTCCAAAAAACGCAATTTTTGTATCTTCCCAATACCAGGCGGATTTTGGAGCGCGCAAGTTCCACTTGCGCTTCAGTGCGCGGGCCAAAATATTGGAAGACACTTTGTCGTTTGAGCGGCTGCCGCCTCAAGGACTACAAAACGGCCATGGCCTGGCAAAAAAAGATGGGGTACGCGTGAATGTCTTCCTCTTTTATTGTCGCAGTATAATAAGGTCTCCATGGGTGCGGTATGGTGAATACCTTGCGGCGCGGCACCTCCATGGCTTTGAACTTCCACCCGACGATTGCAAGTGTCTGATTCCCTGTATGCAAAATAATCTCGATTCCCCACTCCTCCCATGCCTGAATTTTTGACTCTCCTTCCGCCCGACCAAGCCCGTGAAGAGCTGTTTTCGAGCCTTCCCGCGCCGGTCATTGATTCTGAATCCCTGGACGTTGTCCTCGCCCTGGGGCGAATTACTGCCGCCGATGTGATTGCCCCGCAGCCGTTGCCCGATTTTCCCCGCACCACGGTGGACGGGTACGCCGTCCGCGCCCGCGATACCTTCGGCGCAAGCGATACGCTGCCGGCTTACCTGATCCTGGTTGGCGAAGTGCCGATGGGCGATACGCCATCCTTTGAATTGGGAACGGGGCAATGCGCCTTGATCCATACGGGCGGAATGCTCCCCAACGGAGCAGACGCGGTGGTGATGATTGAATATACACAATCTGTCGGCGCTGGCCTTTCCGGGGATGTCGAGCGGCTTGTTGATTCAGGCAGACCCGCTGCCTTGCCTGAAATCGAAATCTTCAAATCCGTTGCCGATGGAGAAAATGTCATCCGCATTGGCGAGGATGTGGCGCAGGGACAATTGGTCATTCCAAAAGGGACGCAACTCCGCCCTGCCGAAATCGGCGGGCTGACGGCGTTGGGAATCATGTCCCTGCCTGTAGCCAGAAAGCCCATTGTGGGGCTGCTTTCCACAGGCGATGAAGTCATCGAGCCGGGGCGAACTCCGCGCCCAGGGCAGGTGCGGGATGTCAACTCGTACACGCTGGCGGCATTGGTCGAGAAGACGGGCGGCGAGGCGATTCGCTATGGGATACTCAGCGACCAATTCGAGGCGTTGAAAGCGGCCGCGGCAAAGGCCCTTGCGGAATGCGACCTGCTGATCATCACCGCCGGTTCCTCCGCGTCCACAAGGGATATGACCGCCGAAGTCATCCGCCAATTGGGAGAGCCTGGCGTGCTCGTGCATGGAATCAACACCAAGCCGGGCAAGCCGACCATCCTGGGAGTGTGCAACGGCAAGGCGGTCATCGGGTTGCCGGGCAACCCTGTCAGCGCATTGGTGAACGGCTATTTGTTCGTTGCGCCGGTCATCGAGAAAATGCTCGGCGCATTGCCCAAACCGAAAGCGAGCGTGCAGGCCACCCTCACGCTCAACCTCCCATCGCAGGCAGGCCGCGAAGATTGGTGGGCGGTAAAACTAATCCAGAACCCCCAATTCCCCCTGCGCTATGAAGCGGCGCCCATCTTTGGCAAATCGAACCTTATTTTCACGCTTGCCGCCGCCGACGGGTTGTTAAAAATTCCACCCGATGCAACCGGCTTGAGCGCGGGTGAAATCGTGGAAGTTTTTTTGATGTAGCGCGAGTTCCCATAGGAAAAAACAATGTCTGTTTACCTTCATGATATTCCCCTTTCCCAGGCGCAAGCCCGACTGCGCGAAGCCTTGCAGGACGCGGGTTTGTGGCAAGTGCTTGGCGTGGAAGAAATTTTACTGGATGAGAACGCCCTCGGACGCGTGACCGCCGAGCCCATCTGGGCGGAGATTTCCTCGCCGCATTATCACGCCTCTGCGATGGATGGCTTTGCCGTTCGCGCGGTTTCGACCCACGGCGCCATGCCCTCCACGCCTGTCACCCTGTTCGTCGGTTCACAGGCGCAGTATGTGGATACAGGCGACCCGCTGCCCGAATGGGCAAATGCGGTCATCCCCATCGAAAACGTGGAATCGCTCGACGCAGGCGGGAACATTACCGCGGCCATTCGTCAACCATCCTCCATTCGCATCCGCGCCGCTGTCGCCCCGTGGAGTCACGTCCGCCCGTTGGGGGAGGATATCGTCGCCACCCAGTTGGTTCTGCCCGCCGGTCACACCCTGCGCCCCGCCGACTTGGGCGCGGTTGCCGCTTCGGGGCACCAGACCATCAAGGTCGCCCGCAAGCCGAAGGTCGCCATTTTGCCGACAGGCACGGAACTCGTCCCGATTGGCTCCAAACTCAAAGCGGGCGACATCCTCGAATACAACTCGCTGGTGATGGCGGCGCAGGTCAAAGCGATGGGCGGCGACCCGACCCGCCACCCGATTACCAAAGACGATTTCGACCTGATCTGTGAGCGCGTGCAGGAAGCCGCGCAAACCCATGACCTGGTTTTGCTCAACGCCGGCTCCTCCGCCGGCGCGGAAGATTTCTCTTCGCGGGTGGTTCAAAAACTTGGCACGCTTCTCGTTCACGGTGTGGCTGTAAGACCGGGGCATCCTGTGATCCTGGGCGTCATTGCGAGGAGCCGTTCTTTGGCGACGAAGCAATCCCACAGTGACTTGGAGATTGCTTCGGGGAAGACCGCCCCTCGCAATGACATCGCGTTGATCATCGGTGTCCCCGGCTACCCCGTCTCCGCCGCGCTGACTGTGGATATCTTTGCCGAACCCGTCATTGCCAAATGGCTTGGACGGCGCCCGCTGGAATTGCCGACCGAGACGGCAACCCTGACCCGAAAACTGGTCTCCCCTGCGGGCGACGATGATTTTGTCCGCGTGGCGGTGGGGAAAGTAGGCGGGAAGATTCTCGCCGCGCCGCTCTCGCGTGGGGCGGGAGTCATCACCTCGCTGGTGCAGGCGGACGGGCTGGCTTTGCTTCCCAGCGGCGTGCAAGGCATGGACGCCGGTGAGCAGGTCAAGGTGCGTCTGTATCGCAGCCGCGCCGAAATCGAACGCACCATTTTCTGCATCGGTTCGCATGACCTGACGTTGGATTTGATGGCGCAATTCCTGGCCGGGCATGACCGCCGGCTGGCCTCTGCCAACGTGGGATCCCAGGGCGGCCTGGTGGCGTTGCGGCGGGGCGAGGCGCATGTGGCAGGGTCGCACCTGTTGGATCCCGAAACGGGCGAATACAACCTTGCATCCATCCGCCAGTACATGCCGAACATCCCCGTCAAAGTGGTGGCGCTCGTCGGGCGTGACCAGGGGCTGATGGTGAAAAAGGGCAACCCGAAGGGCATCAAAACCTTGGGCGACCTGACCAACCCCGCCGTTCAGTTCGTCAACCGCCAGCGCGGGGCGGGGACGCGCGTCCTCCTCGACTATCATTTGAATTTATTGGGAATATCATCTGAGGCAATTCCAGGCTATTTCCAGGAGGAATACACCCATTTGGGAGTTGCCTCTGCCGTGGCCTCGGGGCGCGCGGATTGCGGCCTGGGAATCGCTGCCGCGGCGCAGGCCCTGGACCTGGATTTCATTCCGCTGTTTCAGGAGAGATACGACCTGGTAATCCCGAAGGAACACGCGGAAAGCGATTTGCTCGTCCCGCTTTTTGAGGTGCTGGCTGACGGCGCTTTTCAAAAGGCCGTCTCGAGGATGCCGGGCTATGATATTTCTGTGATGGGTGAAATATTGGATTTCCGATAACGCAACCGTATTGCCGGGTTGTGAAGCGCAGCGCGGAATTCCCTTCGGCTTTGCTCCCCTGACAGGGACAGGCGGGGGAGCATTCCGCCGCCAAAGACGACTGGAACGCCAGGACTCCAAAAGAGGCCGCATGGACCACAAAGTTTACGTCACCCTCGGTTTTCACATCAACTTCTATCACTCCTGGCGCGGGGACACGCCCGACGAGGCGGGTTTCGGCACGGATATTCGCGTCATCCGCGAGATCATCAAAACGCTCGACCGCGCCAACGCGGCGGGCTTGCAGGCGCGAGGCTACTGGGACACCGAAGTCTACTGGACCTTCCAGGAGATTCTGCCGAAGCACTCGCCCGACATCCTTAAAGACATCCGCCGCCGTGTCGACGCGGGGCTGGATGAGATTGTGCCGGGTCCCTTCAACAACGGCGCCAATCACGCCGCCACAACGGACGAGTTCCGCGCTTCGGTGGCGTGGGCCATCGAAAACGAGTGGGGCAGCGGGTTGAAGCAGCTTTTCGGCAAGGTCGCGCCATTCTACCGTCCGCAGGAGACCATGTTCACGGTCGGGCAGGAATCCATCTTCAAAGAATACGGCATGGATGGTCTCATCCTGTACTACGCGGGCGTGCCGTTCAATACCATCAGCACTTTCATCCCGCGCCTGCCTGACGAGCAGCGCTACAATCTGATGTGGTTCCGCGCGCGCGAAGACCAGCCGCGGCTGATTCTGCTGCCCTGCATCGCGGCGGGCGACCTGATCGAAAACGTCTCGCTCGAAAGCCTCATGCTCGACCTGCATCGAAAGCAGCTGCGCGGCGAGATTCAATCCGACGTCATCCTCAACATCAACGAGGATGCCGATCTCGAAACCTGGCTGCCCTCGGTCAAATGGCTGCCCAACATGGGCGGCCTGGACGAGTTCATCAACGTGGTCAACAAATACCCGTGGGCGGAGTTCAGCCTGCCGTCCGAATACATGGCAAATCACACTCCCAGGGCGGATGTCATCGTGCGGCAGGACCTGGCCGACGGCGGCTTCGACGGCAACTATTCGTGGGCGGAAAAATGCGCCAGCATTCGCGCGTGGACGCTGCTGGAACAATCGCGCCTGGCTTCGGTTCGCGCGGAGACTCTCGCCCAACGCGCCCACCTGAATCTCGACTCGAAACTTTGGGACGGCATGGACTCGTCCTTCTTCCAGCGGCTGATCGGGCTGACCACCACGCACTTCGGCATGTCCACGCCCATCATCAACGAAGAGCGCCAGAACAAAGCCTATGCCATTTTGGGCAGGTCGCTCGAACTCGCGCAGGCAGCCGAACGCGAGGCGGCGCTTGCCCTCCGACAAAAATCTTCCGCGCTATACGACTTCGAACTCCACCCCACGCCGCCCGCCCGCGGCGCGACTCCTGCGCCTGCGCGCGCGCCGGTCAGTCTGCCGATCGTCCTGCCTGCGGGTGTGACGGGCATCAAAGCGGAGGATGGGACGCGCGTCTCGCTCACAGATTTGGATCCGCTCCCGGATGGGCGGACCAGCGCCCGGCTGCGATTCGAATCGAGGCCCGAGGCGGGCACCGGTTCCCGAATCCGCATCCAGGCCTCAGCCGCCTCCCCCGCCCCCTGGGTCAGGCATCTCCAAAACAAATGGCTGGACGTGAAGTTCTCCGAAGCGCACGGCATCGAAGCGCTGACCTGCAACGGTGAAGTCATCGGCGCGATGAATTTTTTGAATCCGTTTGTGACCTACGACGGGCAAACCTTTTTTGCGAGCAGATATGAATTCGTTCCGCTGACCGGTGAGATGTGGGACGGGTTGGGGCGCGTGCGCCTGCAAACGAAAATCCCGATGGGTGAGTTTGCCAGCCAGTTGACCTACACCTTCACGCTGTTCGATGACCTGCCGTTCCTGCTGGTGGATGTCGAAGCGCGCTACGCCGCCACGCCAAAGCGGCAGGTCATTCACAACCTGACCCAAAAACTGCGCCGCCTGATGGACTTGCGCTGGGTCGAAACCGCGCCGTTCCAACTGACGCCCGCGCTGAGTGCGCCCATCCTGCGCGTGTGGAAGCACAATTACATGGGCGTCACGTCGTTTTACGATTTGGATTATGGAAGGATTAATCCCAGGAATCGCGCTTTGGATTCGTTCAACCATCAGGTGACGGCGGGCTGGGTGGCGGTCTCGAATGGGACGCATGGCTTGCTGGTGGGCGAGGACGCGCAGACGCTTTCCTCGATGGCGTTCTGCCCGATGCGCCTGCGCGAAGAACATGGGAGGCAGGCCGTTTCGCTCAATCCGTTCGGTTCGTATTACGGCAGGCAATTCGATTACTCCCACCTGGGCGGCAACGGCAACGGCTCGGTCATCATGCGGGCATTCAGCGGCGCCCTCGCCCCGAACGGACCCTCCTTCAACGGCGAGACCTTGCGCTTCTCGCTCCTGCTGGCGCCCTACGCCGGCGATGAACCGCCGCAGGAGTTGCAGGATGCCGCGGCCGCGCATTTCTACGCGCCCGGAGTCATCGTTCATGCCTCGCCCTCCGAAATCGATGCTGTAACCGTCGGCGACATCGAAGGCTTTATCGCGTCCGCGCAACGCCGCGCCGCGCTCGCCTCCACCGCCCCGCTCAGCCCGCCGACGGCCTTCCTGGCGAATCCATCTGCCAGCGCCGTGGACCTGGTCTGGGATGCGCCGCGCGACGGCCTGGTCACGGGCTACGAAATCGGCTGGAAGTCCGCGGGAGATGCCGAATGGCGGACCCTGAAGATCGATCCGCTCACACGCTGGCGCATGGACGGCCTGGAGGATGGCAAGCCGATGCGGTTCCAAATCCGCTCTTTACGCGGCGGGACGCTCTCCGCGTGGACGGCGGAACAAACCTGCACGCCCGGGGCGGTGACGGATTCGTCGGTGTTCGGAATGTTGGGCCGAATTCCGCTGGGAGTGTTTATCAAAGTGATCGGACTCAGTCTGTGGTCGCTGGTGCGGGCGAGATTTCAAAAGTAGGCAGCGCAACAGGGCGGGCTTTGGGGCCTGCCCTGTCGATTCAGAAGGATGGGGGATCAGTGGGGAATCTGGGAATTAAATTCTTGCACAAAAACAAAACGCGGAATGCCATTTCGCGCCACACAAGCAGACGAAGGGATTGCAAAAAAACGGGAAATTTGCCGGTTACGGAGGCGCTCCCGAAAGGGCATCGAGGCGATGTGAGGCGCGGGATTTTTTGAAGATCCTTTCCCCGTGTCTGCGCGGTTCAGAGTCTTGCACTTCCAGCGGGTTTACAGGCGATATGCCCGCCTGGCCAGCCCAACCGCGAGTTCGCTCATCATGTCGCGCGCGTCGGACGGGGCCAGGATGTGACGGGCGACCAGTCCCGCCAGCCAGTTGGCCGAGGCCCTGCGCCAGACATCGTGCCGCGCGGGGATGGAGCAGAAGGCGCGGGTATCGTCGTTGAAGCCTGCGGTGTTGTACAGGCCCGCGGTCTCCATCACCTGATCGAAGTAGCGCGCCATGCCGTTCAGGCTGTCGTGAAACCACCAGGGCGGGCCGAGTTTGAGGGCGGGGTAGTGCCCTGCCAGCGGGGCGAGTTCGCGGGAGTAGGTGGTCTCATCGAGGGTGAAGACAATAAGAGTGAGGCGCGGGTCATTTCCATATCGGTTCAGGAGCGGAAGCAGGCTGCGCGTGTATTCGGTTTGGACGGGGATGTCTGCGCCCCTGTCTGCGCCGAAGCGTTGGTAGAGCTGCGCGTTGTGGTTGCGGAAGGAGCCTGGGTGCAGCTGCATCACGAGACCGTCTTCGATGCTCATGCGCGCCATCTCCATCAGCATGTGGGCGGTGAAGCGCGCGGCGTCGTCGGGCGTGGCCTGCCCCTTGAGCGCGCGCTGGAAGATGGCGTCCGCCTCGCCCCGACTCAGGTCCGCGGCGGCAGGCGTCAGGGCGGCGTGGTCGGTTGCGGTGGCGCCCATTGCGCGGAAGAAGCCGCGGCGTTGTTCCAGGGCCTGGAGGTAGGCATCGAAATCCAGGATGTCGATGCCGCTGACTTCAGCCAGCGTTAGGATGTTTGCCCGCCAATTGGGCGCATCCAAATTCACGACCGCGTCGGGGCGGAAGGTGGGGATGACCCGCCTGCCCCAGCCGGAGGCGCGGATGGCCTGGTGATGCGCCAGGGTGTCGGTGGCGGCGTCGGTGGTGGCGAGCACCTGGATGTCGAAGCGCTCGAAGAGGCGGCGCGGGGAAAATTCGGGAGAGGATAATTTCTCGGAAACGGCATCGAACAAACGGTCGGCATTGGCGGCGTTGGGAAGTTCGTCCACGCCGAAGACTTCGCCCAGCTCGTGAGTCAACCAAATCCCGCTGGGCGCGCCGCGAAAGAGGTGGAAGTTTTCGCAGAAGAGTCTCCAGATTGCGCGGTGATCGCCTTGCAGCAAGGCTTCGAGTGGAATGCCCTGCGAGTACAACATGCGGGTGACGTAATGGTCGGGGATGATGAAGAGGTCAGCGGGGGAGCCGAAGGAGGCGTTGGGGTCGGCGAAGAGGCGCGGATCGACGTGCCCGTGCGGGGAGACGATGGGCAGGCGGGCGGCCGGCTCGTAGAGTTCGCGCGCCCGGGCGCGGACGGCTGGGTCGGGCGAAAAGAAACGGTCGGGGGCAAGCGGGGAGGGAGTGGACATTCGTATATAATATGATAACTTTTTCAGCTTGAAAAGCCCAATACGAAGGGACCGGCAGCATGAAAGCAAATTCCGAAAAACTGACGTTCTGGCAAAAACTCGGTTACGGCATGGGGGATTTTTACGGCGGCGGTTCGGGGACGTTGATCGCTTTCTTTTACCTTGTTTTCCTTACCGACGTGGTGCGCATCAGCCCGGGGCTGGCGGGGACGGTGGTGCTTATCAGCAAGATCTATGACTCGATCACCGACCCTTTCGAGGGGGTTCTGTCGGATAGAACCCGCACCAAACTCGGGCGGCGGCGTCCCTACCTGCTGGCGGGCATTCCGCTGGTGTTCCTGTCATTCTTTGCGCTGTTCTATCCTGTAGCGTTCGATGGCGAGATGGCGCGCTTTGCCTACGTGCTGGCGTCCTATTTGTTCTACTCGACCATCATCAGCATTGTGCTGCTCAACTACAGCGCCCTGCAGGCCGAACTGACGCTGGATTACAACGAGCGCACGTCGCTGGCGACTTTTCGCATTTTCTTTTCCACCGTCTCGTCCATTCTGTGCGCCCTGCTCCCGCTGGAAATCGTCAAGGCTTTTCCCGATGTGCGCACAGGTTGGATCGCGACCGCGGTGGTTTTTGGCCTGCTGTTTGCCCTGCCGTTCATTGGGACGGTGGTCATCACGCGCGAGCGCAAGGAATTCCAGAAGCCGCCCGCGCCCTTCCACTGGAAGCAGGCCTTCATCGAGCCGTTCCAGGTGCGCACCTTCGTTTACGTGCTGATCATGTACGTGACCGCCTTCACCGCCTTCGACGCCACGCAGTCCATCGTGGTGTATTACATCAAGAATTTTCTCGGGCGCGGGGGGGAGGTCAGTTTTGTGCTGGGCACGCTGTTGATTGCGCAAGTCCTGTCCCTGCCGCTGTATCAGTGGGTGAGCAGGAAAACCTCGAAGCCGCGCGCCTACATCGTCGGCGCGGCGCTGTTCGTGGTGGTGATGTTCTTTTCGTTCCTGTTCACGCCCGCCTCGCCGGCTTTTGCCTTGTACGTGTTTGCCGCGCTGGTGGGCATCGGCTCGGGTGGGGTGGTCATCATGGTGTACGCCATCTTCCCCGACATTCCAGACGTGGACGAGCTGCGTTCGAACCAGCGGCGCGAGGGCATCTATGCTGCGCTGACCACGTTTACCCGTAAACTCTCCTCGGCGCTGGCGGTCTTTGCCGTGGCGCAGGTGCTCCAGTTTGCTGGTTACATTCCACCCGTGGAGCAGGCCGGCAAGCTGGTCGAATCCGCGCAGACGCCCGCGTTCATCAACGCCTTGCGATTGTTCTTTGTGTTGATTCCCGTCGGGTTCATCTCATTTGGGATTTTCTTTGCGGCCCGTTTTCCGTTGACGGTGGAGTTGTATCACCGGCTGGAGGCCGTCCTCCATGCCATGCGCTCCAACGCGCCGTTGGATGAAGCTGAAAAACAGGCCCTGCTCACACGGCTGGTCAAGTAGCCGGCGCTGCCAAAGGATGGGTTTGCCCAGAGTAAACCTTTGCGGCGTTTTCCCAGTAGATTTTTTTCAGCACGTCATCGGGCAGGTACAGCCCGTAGATGCGCCAGCGTCCCTGGCCTGGGATGGCTTCGGGGTCGGCGTCGTAGGCGAAGTATTCGTCATCGCTTTCGAGGAAGCGGTAGTGGGCGCGGTAGGTTTCGGCGTTGGCGGGGTGATCGGTGCCGAACAGGATGCGGTCTTGATTCTCGATGAAGAAACGCCGCGCGCTGTAGGGTTGGCGTCCCAGTTCGGGGATGCGGGCGGAGATGTCCACGTGGAAATTTTGCGTGCGCTGGATCAGGCTCGCCACCCAGCCGAGATTTTCGGCGTAACAGCCGACATGCGCGCCGATAAAGACGGTGGATGGATGACGGAGGACGAGGCGGGCAAAGGCTTCGATGAGTTCGTTGAACGAAGGGAAAGGCGGGCTGGGGAAATGCGCTTCGGGGTGGGCGCTGAGTTCATCCCAGCGTTCGTTGCGCTCATCGAGCGGCGTAAAAAAAGCGACGGGGTCGGCGATGTGAATCATGATGGGCAGGCCCAACTCGCCCGCCGCCTGCCAGAGCGGGTCGAGGCGCGGGTCGTCGATTTTGACGAGTTCGCCTTTTTCGTCGCGGACGTTTAGCCCAAACGGTTTCCAAATCTTGAGTCCCTGCGCGCCCCAGCCCTTCTGGACTTTGAGCCTGCCCGCCGCCCATTCGGGGAATCTCGTTCCAAGCGTTTGCCACTGCGCCCAATCCACGCCGCCGAAGATCTGAAAGCGTTCGGGGGCTTTGGCTTTGAATAAATCCAGATGCTTTTGGAGCAGCGCTTCACCCCAGCCGCCGTCCAAATCCACGAACATGCGGATGTCAGCTTTGTCGAACACATCCAATAATTCAGACAGCGGCTTTTCATCCCATGCGCCGCCGTAGGGCGCGGCGAGATGGTTGTGCGCGTCGATGACGGGGAAACGCGGCTTCTCGATGCGGGTGGTTTTTGTGACGAGTTGAGGGAGGGGGCGGTAATCTTTAAGTTGCATGTCGAAGGTCACAGGTCGAAGGTCAAAAGCGAAAGATGCTTTGCGAAGTGGGTTTGCAATGCTTCAGCGTAGGCGTCGGCGTGTTTAACGAGAGCGGGTTTCAGTTCCGCGCCGAAGCGGGCGAGGGCAGAGCCGAAGGTGACGTGCAGAATCTCGCGGGCGTGGAGGTCATCCAGCAGGGCGGGCAGGTCATCCGTCTGCGGCAGTTTGGTCAATTCCGCCGAGACATGATAGGTGGCTCGGTCAATTTCATAACGTTCCTGCGCCAGCGAAAAGACTTTTATAAACAAATCTGGCTCGTGTCGCGCCAGCACGCGCAGGGCTTCGAGGTAACTTGTCCCAGCCGTCTTGACGTGGATGCGGCTGCCCCAATGTTTGGCTATCAGCGGGTAGGCGCTGAATTTATCGGAACCCGAATGCAGGCTGAGTTTGTACGTGCCAAAGTGGGCGGTCACGGCGGCGTGCCTGGCGAGTTCTTCATCCAATGCATGCACATTGCCGATGTAATCCACGCCCTTCTCCCAACGCCCGATAAAGCGCGGCGCAAGGCTGGTGAAGCGCACGCCGGCGCGGGTCAGTTCGCTGGCAATGAAAAAATGTTCGAGCGGAGTTGTCGGTGAATCGGTTTCGTCCACCGAGACTTCAAAATCGAAGCCCTCACCCCAGCCCTCTCCCGTGGGGAGAGGGAGAAGATCGGAGAGATGACGGAACATTTCGACTGCGTGCTGGATGGCGCGCCCGTATTTGACCACCGCCCGCAGGAGACTCTCCGAATCAAATGCCCCGTAGGGGCGAAGCATTGCTTCGTCCCTACCATCGGACAGGTACAACGCTGAGAGTTGATCCCAGTCCGCGCTGCGAGCCTTTTCCTGCAAGACGGGCAGCGGGTCAGTGTCGGCGGCGTTGTCCACATGTGCGCCAGGGTCAACGGTGAAGAAGGTGTAGCCTGCGGCGACGAAGGGCGGCAGGTCATCCACGCTTTTCAGGTGGTCGGCGTCCGCGCCCCAGGGTTTGTCCCAATTTGCGGCTTCAACTGCTCGTTTGGCATCATCCATCACTTGTTGAGGGGTGCGTCCCGTGCGGGCATTCTCGCGGACAGATTGCTGGGCGAAGATGGGTCGAAGGTCAAAGGTCGAATGTCGCAGGGCGGCAATATGTCCAGGCGTGGCGAGACCGAGGCGGTCGCCGAAGCCGAAGGAGGGGGAGAGGTGGAGGGGGGAAGGTTGCATAAGTTACAAGTCGAAGGTCAAAGGTTGAAGGTCAAAAGTCAGAGCGTGGTGACGTTCGACTTTTGACTCATGAATCAAGTATAACCATCGCATAGCGCTCGAAGGCGGGAATGGTCACTTTTAAGGTAACGCCCGTGTGCGAGAAGGGAATTTCGATTTCGGAGTCGGCAGGATAGGTGAGCAGGCTGGCGCGGGTCACTTTTTTGCCGACGGGCAGGCGCAGGCGGATCCTGGCTTCGGGGACGGGTGTATCGAGTTTGTAGTTGAGGAGGTGTAGGAGCAGAGCGCCCTCACCCCCAGCCCCTATCCCAGGGGGAGAGGGGAGTGTCAAGAGTTCCACCGCCACGCCTTCGGGGGCGTCCACTTCGGCGGCGAGGAGACCGCCCGCCGCCCAGCGGATGGCTTTGAGCAGGTCAGCCGCGTTGAGCGGATGCTCCCATTGTTCGGTGCCAAAGCGATAAGGTTCTTCGCCGATGACGCCTGTGTAATCGGCGGCGCGGCGGGTTTGGATGTTTGGGACGTAGGCAACACGTCCGCTGCCAACAGGATTTTGCACATACGAGGCATTGTACTTGGCGGATGCCGTCGGCTTTTGCCAGTTGTCGCCCAGGTCAAGCAGGGCGTTGGCTCCGAACAGGTCGCGCAAGGCAAAGTCGGGACGGATGCGGCGCCATTCATCGTAGAGCGAGGTCAGTTCGGTGGCGACCAGTCCGCCGCCGTTGCGGACAAACTGCGAGATGAGTTCCACTTGTTCGGGGTCGAGCATTTCCACGTTGGGCAGAACTAGCACGCGGTAGCGGGATAAATCTTTCAGGTTGTCGTCGTACATGATGTCGAAGGAAACTTTTCCTTGAATCAGAATCTGCTCCGCCAGAATGACCGAGCGGTGCGCGGAAGTGGAGTTGCAAGCCAGCGTACGTTGGGAGCGCCAGACCGCCACATCCGCCGCGGATTGGACGGGGACGAAGCGGCTTTGGTGACGCGCATACCATTGAGTGAAGGCGCGTTTGGTTTCGTAGAGTGGCTCTTCGGCGAGGAGCGGTGAGCCGAGCATACCGAGATCACCACGATTGAAGGCAGCGCTTTGCAGGAGGGAAAGAGTCAATTCCTTTTCGTTTTTGCCGCGCTGGTAGGAGAAAACCTTCGCGCCGAGGGTGCGCCCGATTTTGAACTCGCGCAGGCGGGACATGAGTGTGCCATCGGCGCGCCAACCCGCCCAATGGTCGTCTTCCGTCCACAGGGCTTGGACGTGCGGCATGAGTTTGGGCAGTTCGAAGCCCCAGTAGAAAGCATTGTTATAGCCGATGGGGATGAGGGAGTTGACTTCGAAAACCACGTCGGGGTTTTGGGTGCGGATGTAGGCGCTAAAGCGGCGGGCAATGGCGGCAATCGTTTCGGTGCGCCACTCCATCCACTCCTGCGCGGCGGGGTCTTTGACAGGTTCCATGATGGAGAGATTGTTGTCGGGCAGGCGGTAGACGGGCGGGCGGATTAAGTCGATTCGGGGATGACCAAACCGCTCGATGGCAGAATCCGCTGTCGGGTAGCGCGAGGCGAGGAAGTCCGAAAACGAGGCGAGGCAGTTATCGCAGTGGCAAGCCCAGGCTTCGTTGCCCATCCAAAATCCGTCCATGTGAATTAAATCCACTTTGAGATCGTGGATGGCGGTGTGGATCAGCGACTCGATATAGGCGAGGTGCTGGCTGTTGCTGGGACAGGCGGAGCGGCGGTAACTTTGCCAGAGGATGGCGGATGAATCGCCGAAGGAGGTTTGCGAGAGCCATTGCTTCGATTGCGGGAAGGCTTCGGGGACGAGATTGTCGTAGCGGAGGTACGCGCCGACGCGGATGTTCGCGTCGTGCAGGCGGCGCACCCAATCGCGCAGGAGCGGCAGGTCGGCGGCGAGGGCTTCGGGGCCAAAGCCTTTGTCGAAGTGGGTGATGACGAGGTTGACGCCCGCGTCTTTCATGGCGCGGATGGCTTCGTCGCTGTGTTCGCGGGCGTAGCGCTCGGCTTCGTCGGTGCGCTGTCCGCCGCGGCGGCGGCGAAAGGCGAGCGGTTCCCAGTGGCCTGTGAAAATAACGGGGGAGGAGAGCCAGTCAGTCATGGTGGGCAGTGTCCAGTGAGCAGTGGTTGGTAATTGGTAAATGGTAATTACCAATCACCAATTACCAATTACGACAAATTCCCATTGGTGCATGGGATGAGTGAGGATGATTTGATCGCCGCGTACTTCAGCGGGGAGGCGTTCGCCAGAGGGGAGCAGGTGCCATGCTTCGTTAATGGCGGGCATTCCAGCGGGGCAATGGATCACAAAGGTGTCGAGTTCATCGGGGGAGGCATTCCAGACCACGCCGCGCCAGGCCCTCACCCCTAACCCCTCTCCCAAAGGGAGAGGGGAAACAAGAAATTGCGGGATGAGCCACGCGCCGCCTTCGACGCTGCCCGTTTCCAAGTCGCGAGCCAGCCAGCGGACGATGCGATTGAGTTGATCGGCACGGTGGATGTCCATCATTGGCGTTTCGCTGACGCTGGCGTCCCAGGGGACGACCGAGATACGCCCACCGAGTCCATTTTCAAAAGTAAACGCTCCATGACCCATTACATTTTGCAGAGGGTCAAGCAAATGGCTGACGATTTGTGCGCCGCTCAAGAGTTGCGCCTGAAGCATTTGGCGGGTGTGGGGTTTGTTGTTGACTGAGATTTGAGGGTAGTGCGACATTAATGTCGCACTACGGGATGCGGTCGAAGGCGACATGAATCCCCCACGGGGACGATGTGTCGCGCTACAGGCTTCGATGGAGTAAAGCAAATCGTTTTGCGTCACGTTGTTGGCAGATTGAACGCCGATGTGTTCGCCGAAGCCGCGTTCGGTCAAAATCTGCGCGGCAACGCCGTCGAGCAGCAAACCCTTCGCGAGCAAGCCGCGAATCTGGTCGTCATCGAACCCCCAGGCCGACTTGCCCGCCAACGCGTTGACCACATCCTGCTCGCGGGCGGAGAAGGCCAGTCCCGCCGCGCCGAGCCAGTAGGCCCAACCGCGCGCGGAAATTTGCATATCCGCCCAGGACGCGTTTCCAGAAAGGTG
>JBMOMS010000239.1:31108-39408 GCA_049324895.1 Chloroflexota bacterium | reverse complement strand
CAAACAAAAATCCTCCACTACGGGAGGATTCGAGGTGAGCGCGGAGAGATTCGAACTCTCAACCAATGGCTTAAAAGGCCACTGCTCTGCCATTGAGCTACGCGCCCGTAGCCAAAGCGGATTGCATTCTATCACGCCCGCAAACGCACGTCAACGTAATATTTGCCAGGGCCGGCGCATCTGCAAGCATTGGAGGAACCCATGAGCGACATGCAATACGTGACCGAAGCCGATTTTCAAAACGAAGTCCTGGAAGCCAGCCAACCCGTGCTGGTCGATTTTACAGCCGTCTGGTGCCATCCCTGCAAGCTGCTCGAACCCATCGTCAAGGGACTGGCGCAGGAATGGCAGGGCCGCGTCAAGGTGGTCAAACTGGATGCGGACCAGAACCCGAACCTGATGGTGAAATACGGCGTGATGGGCATCCCCACCCTGATGCTTTTCAAAGGCGGTGAAATCAAGGAACGCCTCACGGGACTGCAAAGCCGGGACAAACTGGTTGCCAGGCTCACCCCGCACCTGTAATCAACCGCGCAAATCCCTTTCCAAATTCGACAAGTCCACCCGCGCGGTCAGGTCCAGGCTGAGGGGTGTCACGCTGACCCGTCGTTTGTGGCGCAGGACGTACACGTCCGTATCCTGGTCTTGATTCTCCGGCCGGCTGGCCTCGCGGTAGCCGACCGTGGCTGGCTGGTCCCACGAAGCGCGGGCGGGCTTGACGGGTTCATAATAATGCTCGCGCGCCAGGCGGGTCATTTCCCAGGGCGTGTCCAGCCCGGCCTCCGAGGGGATCTCCACCTTCAGCACATCCACACCGCGAAAGCCCTTCCGCTCCAGGAGAATGCGGGCGAAGGTCTCGGTAAAATACGCCGCCGCCCCGAAATCGATTTCCGCCGAATGGCTCAGGTGATATTGTTGATGCACCTCCAGCGAAACGGCCAGGGCGGGATGCCCAAGTGCGGCCCCTTCGAGCGCCGCCCCCACCGTCCCCGAAATGGTGACGCCCAGCCCGACATTCTCCCCATAATTGATTCCCGAAACCACCAGGTCGGGCGGCTGGGGCATGATCTCCAGCACGGCATGCAGCACCGACTGCGCGGGACTCCCGCCCACGGCATAGGCGCTCCACTCGCGGCCATCCACCTGCACCCGCTCCACGCGGATGATTCCGTCCGAGGTGCTGGGCAGGCTGCGGCCCATCCCCGAAGATTGGTCGCGCGGCGCGGCCACGGTCACAAATCCCAGCCGGGCGAGGGCTGCGGCGGCGGCCCACAGACCCGGGGAACGGATGCCGTCGTCATTGGTCAGTAAGATGTTGGGGCGTCCATTCATGCGTCCATCCTTTTCTGTGCCGCGCCGGGCCGTTCGATTCCAGGGTTGCCTGGCGGCGGCTGCGGTCTCATTCGCAGGGCGGAAGCATACCGAAAAAAGCACAAAAGCACAAGGCAAGGCGCGGGTCTTCCAGGGTCTTCTTAAAGTCACGGCTTCCACCTCCACGATTCACGGGCAGCGAAAAATTCGCCTCCGTTTTCGCACAAAACCATCCGTGTTGTCCGCCGAAGGCTCCGTGTATAAAAAAGAGCCTCTCGACTTTAAGAAAGCCCTGCGGGGTCTTCCAAAAATCCCGCTTTCCACTTCGATAGTACGGGCAGGACTATTGCCAAACCCGCCCTTTGGGACTATGCTAAAAAGAAAACGCGGAGGCCGTCATGGACGAACACAGTTTCGAAGACCTGCGTCAACGCATGGGGGATGAGCACCTCGGGAAGCGCATGCGCGCCCAGGTGGATCACACCCTCAGCGTCACGGGCCAAGGGCTGGGCGGATTCCACTACGAGAACCTGCCGCTCTTCCTGCGCGCCGTGGAGCTGTCCCTGCGCCTGAGCGGATTGAAGGAACGCGGACGACGAAACGCCCTGGGATTCGTCGTGCGCGAAACCCCCACCCCCATCCCAGGTTTGCCCCCCGCCCTCGACGGCCTGCGCATCCTGCACCTTTCGGACCTGCACCTGGACGGTCACCCGGGCCTGGGCGGACTCATGGCCCAGGCCATCCACGGCCTGGACTTCGACCTGTCCGTCCTGACCGGGGATTTCCGCTTTACCGACTCAGGCCTGTACCGCCACCTGACCGAGGAACTGAACGCGCTCGCCCCCGCCCTGCGCTGTCCGCTGGGAGTCTACGGCGTGCTGGGCAACCACGACTTCATCGAAATGGCCCCGCTGATCGAAGCGGCCGGCGTGCGCCTGCTGCTCAACGAGGGCCTGGCCCTGGAATTCAATGGGGAGACTTTCTGGCTGGCAGGGCTGGACGATGCCCACTTCTACGGCCTGCACGACTTCGACAAGGCCCTGACTGGCGCGCCCGCCGAGGCCGCCAAAATCCTGCTGGTGCATTCCCCCGAACTGATCCCCGATGCGGCAGAACGGGGCTTCGGCCTGTACCTGGCGGGACACACCCACGCCGGGCAGATGTGCCTGCCCGGAGGCATCCCGATCCTGATCCACGCCCGCTGTGAGCGTCGCTACGCGGCCGGGCCCTGGCAATTCAACGGGATGCGCGGCTACACCTCGGCCGGCGTCGGCTCCTCGGGCATCTTCGCGCGCTTCTTCTGCCCGCCCGAGATCGCCATTCACGTTCTGCACCGCGCCTGAAATCCATTCTAAAATCGGAGCGCAGACTGTTGTGATTAACCATTAAATCTGACAATAAAAAACCATGGAGGCGATACCGCAACGTTCACGTTGCGTGTGGCCTGGCAACGCACAGCCTACTCGCAAGATAAATCTTGCGGCACCGAACCCTGAGTTATTGTTCGATTATGCGGAATTCCACATCGTACCCGTAGGGTATTTCGCACCACATCACGTACTCGATGCATCACCTAATAGCGGACTGAAGTCCGCCTCCCGTCTATGTTCACGCCGCGCTTATCCCGCCGCCCAGCGGCAGGATGTCCCACACCCCCAGCCCGAACAATAATCCCGTGACCGTTTCCATGCCCGAAGTGTGGCCCACCTGCATGGCGGATTCGACGCAGGCGCGCACATGCTGCAAATCCGCGCCGCTGCAGATGGCGGAGGCCAGGTGGTAGAGTCGACTCGAAACGCGGCCGCGCGCGGCGTGATGGAGGTACGTGCGGCTGATGTCGTTGGTGCCGCGCGCATGACGCATCACAACGTTCGTGAATGCGGAGAGATATTCCAGGCGTTCCGCTTTCCCCCGGGCGGCGCAGCACACTCCCGCCATGTAGCCTGTCAGCTGGTCGTCGCCACTGGGGGTCAGTCCCGTACCCAGCCCGATCAACGCGCCGACGACGTCCTCGGCGGGCAGTCGGTATCCTGCCGCCGCCGCGAGAATGGCTCCGAAGGATTGCTGCACTCGTTCGAACAGGGCGGAATGTTTGTTTTCGGGCGGATACAGCAAATCCTGCGCCACGATCTCGGCCCCGTACCAGGCCTGGCGGGCGTTCAGCGCGTCCCAGGCGCAGCGCCAGGCAATCGCCGCCGTCCCCTGCTGCATGTCCGCGTCGATGGATGGCAGGTAGCCCGCCCAATGGCGCGCGCCTTCCAGGTCAATGGTGAACGAATCGCCGAGGTGGAGCACGCCTGCCCGACACATCGCCCGCGTCTCAACCGACAGCCCTTCGAAGGAAAAGTCATTCGGAGCGTCGGTCAGGATGCCCTGGGGCAGGTCGCCTTCGTTGGATGCCAAAACGGTCAGCAGCCCCTCCTCCCCCACCGGCCGCAAATTGAGCGCCGACCGGAATACGCTGTGCACAACCGCATCGAAATCGACGCGCGGCACAGCGTATCCGATCGAAAGGGCGTGCAGATGCAAGGTTATTCCAGCGGCTCCAATTTCAAGCCGTAGACGTCTTCACCGTACTGTTTCTTGATCGGTTCCCAACTGGGCTTGACCTTCATGCCCGTCTTGAGCTGGTCAACCGAGTCGACCTTGATCTGTCCCATGGCCTTGACGTGGTTCTCGAACTCGGCCACGCCGAGGATGAGGTAGCGCTGGTCGAAACCCCAGGGCAGGTTGAAGATGACCGTGTAGGCCAGCAGGGTGGCGTCGCCTTCGGGCTGCATCTTCTCGAACTCGCGGCCCTTGCACTCCAGGCAGCGGTCATGGAAGGGATAGTGGATCTTGCCGCACTTCTTGCACTTGTAGGCGGTGATGGCGATTTCTTTTTTCATGATTCTACCCTCTTCAACACGAAGGCCAGGACGTTGTTCCCAAAGCCGCCAAAGTTGACTGTCAGCCCGTTCTGGGCGTTCTTGACCTGTCGATTCTTGGGCATCTCGTGCCGCAACTGCCAGACGATGTCCACCACCTGGGCCACGCCCGTCGCGCCGACGGGATGTCCGCGCGCCTTGAGTCCGCCCGAGACGTTGATCGGAATCTGACCTCCGAGGCGGGTCTTGCCTGCGGCGGCCGCCTTGCCGCCCTCGCCCTTCTTGAAGAAGCCGACGTGCTCGCTCTCGGCGATCTCCAGGATGGTGAAAGCATCGTGCAACTCGGCCACATGGATGTCGCTGGGTTTGAGCTTGGCCATCTCGAAGGCCTTTTGCGCAGCCAGGGAAACGGCTTTCAGGTCGGTCGGGTCTTCACGTTCCTGCAGGGTCTGCGTGTCGGTGGCCTGACCGAAGCCCGCGATGTGGATGGGCGTCTTGTGATGCTTCTTTGCCATCTCCAGCGGGCAGATCACGATGGCTGCCGCGCCGTCGCTGACCGGGCACAGGTCGTACAGGTGCAGCGGGTCGGCGGAGACCGGGTTGTTGACGATGGAGTGCGGGCTGTCGAAGATGCCGCCGCGATCCAGCGCCATCTCGACGTGGGCGTACGGGTTGAGCGTGCCCATCTCCTGGTTCTTCAGCGAGACGGCCAGCAGATGTTCACGGGTCACGCCGTGTTTTTCCATGTACAGGCGGGTGAACATGCCCGCCATGCCCGGCAGCGTAATGCCGTATGGATATTCCGCCTGCGGGTGGGTCATGGTGGCGACGAAATCGGTCGCGCGCCAGCCGGTGACCTCGCGCATCTTCTCACCGCCGACCACCAGCACGTAATCGTAGTAGCCCGAGGCCACAGCCAGGAGTCCGTTCTTGATGGCCGAGGCGCCCGAGGCGGGGCCGTTCTCGATGGTCTCCGCGGCGGCCGGCAGCAGGCTGAGGCGATCCACCAGCGAGCTGGCAATCGCCGACTGATGCTGAAGCATCCCGCCGCCCATGTTGGCGACGTAGACCGCATCCACAGATTTATCGCCCAGGCCCGCATCATCCAGCGCCTTGAGCGAGGCATAGGCCAGCATTTCCATCAGGGTATCTTCATCGCGGCGGCCAAAGGGGATCATGCCCGCGCCGATTACAGCAACGTCTCTCATGGCTTATCTCCCTTTCAACCCGGCGATGCGTTCGCGGATGGTGTCATCGTCGGCAAACTTGATGTCGAGCATGGCCTCGTCCATCAGTTCCTGCGGGACGGGGCGGTCGCCCACCACCAGGCGCGGTTTGGCTTTGAAATAGGTCTCGCGATCCAGAACCCAGGAGTCGCCGCCGCCCAACTCGTGCGGGATCTTGGTCTCGGTGAGCGGATATTCCACCATCCAGCGGCGGAAGCCGATCGGGCTCTCGGCCACGATCAGCACCTGATCCTGGTTCAGGTATTCCATGTGATATTCCATCTTGGCGGCGAACAGGTGCGAGCCGATGCGCAGGCCGCGGTCGATGGCCAGGGTGTGATAGCTCATGCCGACCTTTTCGTTCTCCAGGCGGCCGTTGACCAGGCCGACCAGGTAGCCGTCCACCTGCCCCAGCAGGCAGTACTCGCTTTTGACGCGGTAGCGGTACCAGGCCAGCAGTTCACCATAGACGCGCGCGCTGACCACGTCGTAGTAATCGCGCTCGATGAACAGGCAGGGGTGAACGGATTTCAGGATGGCGGGCACATCCTCGCGGACAGCCTGGCGGATGACCATGACTTTGCCGTTGGCGAGGGTGACCACCTTGGGCGGGTAAGGCACCATCGGATACTGCATGGGCCGCAGTACAACTTCGAGTTCCATGTCAACAGGCATTGAGAAAACCTCCGTGATAGGGTTTGAAAATTGAAGTGGTCAAAGGTCAAAAGTCGAAGGGCGGGCGCGATGACAGACTTTCGACCTTCGACACTCCTTGCAGTCGCAGGGCAGGCTCTTCGATCTTCGACGTTTCTTAGTAGTTGGCCTTGCTCAGTTCGTTGAGACGTTCCACATGCGCAGGATCGAAGGCATCGCCGAACTTGGTCTTCTGCATGTCGGCCTTCTTCGCCATCAATTCCTCGTACTCGGCATCGTCCACCATTGCCACACAGCGCGAGATGCAGGACTCGCCGTCCACGAAGCGCCAGGGGAACATGCCGATGGTCACGCGGCGGTTGAGCAGCAGGTCGATCTCGCCGCCCAGGCATTCCGCGTGGATGATGCCGTACGGGAACATCTCCAGGTGCATGAGCTGGTATTTGCTGTCATCGAAGAAATCCGCCAGCGGCATGCCGTATTTCTTCTGGAAGACCTTGTCGGCCTGGCGGGCCTGGCGCGGCATCCAGTCGCGGATGATGGTGTTCATCGGGTGGTCGGCGCTGCCGCAGTCGACGCCGATCCAGCGCAGCTTCTTGGCCTTGGCCCATTCGGCGAACTCGCGGTCGGGGCCTGGATGCTTGACCATGTAGCGGATCTCGTCGGCGGTGGGCATGTCCCAGCCGAAGTGGTGATAGCCCGTGTGGATGATGAGGATGTCGCCCTCGCGGACTTCCACGCGCTCTTCGACCATTTTGCTGGTGTACACGTCGTAATCGCCGCAGACGTCGCTCAGGTCGACGACCGCCGCTTCGTGGACGAGGAAGTCCATGTCGAGCGAGGCGATGTCCTTGCCAGGCGTGTGGAAGTGGATCTCGCCATCCAGATGGGTGCCGAGATGATTGGAGTGGGTGACCACCTGTCCGTTGGCGCCGTTGGGAGCCAGGCGCTTGAAGTACTTGACTTGCAGCGGTTCATACGTTGGCCAGGCGGGAGTGGCAATGCCAAGCGGGATGGTCAGGTCGATGAATTTCATGTTTTTAGTCTCCTAGTCTTATAGTTTTATGGTCATATAGTCAGATTGTCCCGTAGTCTTATCGTCTGTCACTATCAGACTATCAGACTACAAGACCATCAGACTTTCAAACGCATCCTTGAAACATTTTTCGGGCGCGCGCAGAATGCCTGCGCCGACCATGCCCACGCCAGGATTCCTGTGGGCGATGCCCGTGTTGATCTGCGGCAGGATGCCTGTCTCCATCACCTTGCGCACGTCGATACCGAGCGGCGTGCCGCGGAAGTTAAGCGCAGGGATGGTCAGGTTCTCGTGTTCGCCGAAGGTGATCTCGTACATTTCGAGCGTGGTTTGCGTGGCCAGTTGCGGCGTCCCGCCGACGAATTGGGTGATGGCGGGCGCGGCCGCCATGGCCATGCCGCCGTATCCAGCCGTCTCGGTAATGGTGCTGTCGCCGATGTCGGGATTGGCGTCGGCGTCGGTGTATTGCGGGAAGTACAGTCCCTGCACCCTGCCTGCGGGGGCGGTGAACCAGCGCTCGGGCATGGACGCCAGGCGGATGCCAAAGTCCGTGCCGTTGCGGGCCATGACCGTGATGATGGTGCTGCCCTCAACTCCCTCCGCGGCTTCGAGCATGGCCTTGCCAGCGGGCATGGACAGGTTCAGGAAGAAGTGGTCGTTGCGGTCGATGAACTCGATGACCTTCGCCAGCGTTTCGTTGTCCTGATTGGTGCGGGCCAGCGCGGGGCCAATGGCGCGCAGGAACAGCGACGTGGCGGCGCGGTTGCGGTTGTGGCACTCGTCGCCCATGTGCAGGGCCTGCGCGATCAGGCTCTTGATATCGATGCCATTGGGCAGGGTCTGTAATGCACGATCCAGCGTCGGATAAAGATCGGTCTCCATCCATTTCAGGCGGGCGTAGACCTCGGGGCCCATGCCGCCGTAGCGCAGGACTTTGCCCAGCCCTTCGTTTTGGGTGCAGTAGGCGCGGTTGCCGAAGGTCTTGTTTTCAAGGATGAAGACGGGCATGCTCGGTGAGACCACGCCCGCCATCGGGCCGACGGAGTGATGATGGTGACAGGGCGAAAACTCGATGGCACCCGAAGACGCCAACTTGGCGGCTTCCTCTTCATCCTTTGCCAATCCTTCGTAAATCAGAGCGCCCATGACTGCGCCACGCGTTGGGCCGCACATACGCTCCCATTCAATCGGTGGCCCCGCGTGCAG
>JBMOMS010000239.1:0-31008 GCA_049324895.1 Chloroflexota bacterium | reverse complement strand
CCGAAGACGCCAACTTGGCGGCTTCCTCTTCATCCTTTGCCAATCCTTCGTAAATCAGAGCGCCCATGACTGCGCCACGCGTTGGGCCGCACATACGCTCCCATTCAATCGGTGGCCCCGCGTGCAGGATCATGTGATCGTGCATGCCAGGGATGACGTCACGGGCGATGCCCATGCCGACCAGGAAAGCCTGTCCACGGCGGATGCGGTTGACGACCTCCTGGTTGGCGTCTTCCATGCTGACGCCTGATTGGGTCACGCGCAGGTGCGGAATCCCGTCCCTGGGCGGCTGCCAGTCGAGGTCGACCACCTTGACGCCCTGGGCGCTGACCGATTGGGCCATGCTCGCCAGGCCGACGTTGACCACGGTCAAGCCTTTGCCAAAGACATCGTTGATCTTCGTCATGCTGCACCTCCCGAGACGAGCAGTCCCGTCACGCGGGCTGCGGCGGCGTTGCTGTCGCAGACGATGACGCCTACGGCCTGCAAGGCGGCGATCTGTGTACTCAACTTCTGTGGGTCTTCCTCGGTGCCCGTCACGGAGGCCACGACCAGCAGTTCACGTTCGGCTAGGGCTTTGGCCTGTTGGATGGCTGGCCCCAACTCACTGAGCGGATCGGGATGCGCGCCATAGCCGATGACCACATCCAACAGAATGACGGCCACTTCTGGGTCGCGCGCTTCCTGTAACAGGCGGCGGATGCGCAGGTCATTGTCGATCATCGGGTGCGGACGTCCGACGGTGAATTCCTCCTCGCCCAGGTCGACAGTGGTATGCTGATAACTCTTGGTCGAGTCAGGCAGGCTGGGCCCGCCAGGCAGCGGCGCGTTGGAGTAGACAGGTTCGGCCAGCATCTCCTTCCAGATGACCTGGGCTTCGTAGCACAACGTCCCGCCCGAGAACAGTCCGCGCAGGTAGCGTTGATTGGGGTTGAGCTTGGCCTTGAGGGCTTTGGCCTGTTCGGCCAGTTGGGCGTTTTCGGCTTCGAGCAGTTCTTTAACATTTCCGCTTTGGCCTTGCGCGGCATTCGCGGCCAGCAGGGCACATTCGTACAGCGTGCTCGTTGCAATGAGATTGGGCAGCTTCGGCAGCGCGGAAACGTCCCCGCCCAGGAAGCAGATGACGGTCGGTTTAACGGAGGCAGCCACCTGCTCCAGGATGGTTTTCACCACCTCGGCGGCGGGCGGCTTGCTGACCAGCACCAGCACCTGCGTGGCGTCATCCTGTTGGAGCGCCTTCAAAGCCCCCAGCATCATGATGCCGCCGACTTCCTTCTTCAAGTCACGGCCGCCCGTGCCGATGCCCTGGGTGATGCCCACGCCGCGGCGGGCCAGCAGGGTGCTGACTTCCTGCAAGCCCGTGCCCGCCGCCGAGACGATGCCGACGGGGCCGCGCGGCAGGACATTGGCAAAACCGAGCGCCACGTTGTTGAGGATGGTCGTGCCCGCGCCAGGCCCCATCAACAGCAGGCCGTGGTCGCGGGCATATCGTTTGAGGGCGATCTCGTCTTCGAGCGAGACGTTGTCGCTGAAGAGCAGCACGTGCAGGCCGCGCGTCAGGGCCTCCCAGGCCTCGTCGGTGGCGTAGCGTCCCGCCACCGAGATGACCGCCACGTTGGCGGCTTGATGCGAGGCCAGCGCGCCGCGGATGGTCTTGGGCTTGAACTCGCCCGCTTCCCCCGCGGCGGCTTTCTTCTTCAAAAGGACTTCCGCTTTTTGCAGGGCGGCTTCGGCCACAGAGGCTTCTTCGGCGCTGACGGCGATCAGCAGGTCGTTGGGCGTGGCCGAGTCGGCCTCGGCGGTCAACAACCCCGCCTCGGCCATGATCGACTTGTTGGCCTCGGTCGCCATCATCACGGCAGCGTCGCGGATGCCCTCCAGTTTGGAGAGTTCGCGCGCCACCAGCATCAGGCTGACCGAGTCGTGATATTCGCTGGGTTTGAGCAGGGCCTTGGTAATCATTGGCTCACTTCACAATGCCAGCGTCCAGCATGGCCAGGTACACTTTTTCAGCGGTGAAGGGCGGGCCGTCCAGGCGAATGCCGACCGCGTCGTAGATGGCGTTGGCGATGGCGGGAATGGTCGGCACCATGGAATGTTCACCGATGCCGCGCGCGCCCCACGGGCCGTCGTCCTGCGGCACTTCGACGATGAAGGCTTCGAGGTCCTTGGGGGCGTCGGTGGAGGTGGCGATGCGGTAATCGACGAAGCTGGGATTCTGGAGCACGCCGCCTTTCAGTTGCAGGCTCTCGAACAGGGCCGAGCTCATGCCCTGCACGAATCCGCCTTCCATCTGCGCCTTGACCAACTCGGGGTTGATGGCCTTGCCGACGTCGAAGGCCGAGACGCCGCGCAGGATGTCGATGCGCCCGGTCTCCAGGTCGACTTCCAATTCGACGGCCTGTGCGCCGGTGGTGTAGTGGACGACTGCCCGCTCTCCCTGGCCGGTCTCGGGGTCGAGGCCGGTCACGTAGGTGGGCATGAAGTTGCCGCGCCCAACGATCGGTCCGCCCCGCCAGCCCTGGCCGTCCGGCTTGGGCAGCCCGTAAATGACCAGGTTTTTCAGCGGGACTTCCTTCTCGCTCTTGAACGAAATCACGACACCGTTGACGATGTCCAAATTCTCGATGGGTTCCTCCCAGGCCGCCGACACGGTCTCCAGAATCTGGCGGCGGGCATCCTTCGCGGCGTTGACGATGGCATTGCCCATGCTCCAGGTCAGGCGGCTGGCGACCGTCTGCCATTCGTACGGGCTGTAACGGGTATCCACAGGAATGGCCACGCGCACCGACTCGTAGGGCACGCCCAGGGCGGCGGCGGCCATTTGGGCCGCCACGGTGAAGACACCCTGGCCGAGATCCTGGCCGCCCACGCCCACGTTCAGCGTGCCGTCTTCGGCCAGTTCCACCCAGGCGCTCGAGCCGGCATTGGGCGGCATGGCGGGCGCCTTCCACATCAGGGCCAGGCCCTTGCCGCGTCGTTTGTTGGGGGCGCTGGCGGGAGCCTTCCTGCCCCAGCCGATGGCGTCCGCGGCCTTCTCGATGCACTGCGGCAGGCCGGTGGGGTGCATCCTGCTGCCGGTCACCAGGGAACTGCCGGTCTTCAGGCAGTTGAGCTTGCGGAATTCGACCGCGTCCATTTCGATCTGCAGGGCCAGCTCATCGATGCACTGCTCCAGCCCGGCGTGCATCTCGGGCATGCCGAAGCCGCGCATCGGCCCGCCGACGGGATGGTTGGTGTAGACGCAGCAACTGTCCGTTTTGATGTTGGGGACTTCGTAGGGTCCGCTGCTGCTGTAACCCGAGGCGCGCGTAACGTTGACGCCGTATTCGGTGTAGGCCCCGCCGTCCCAGAAGAATTTATTTTCCATGGCCAGCAGGCGGCCCTGCGCGTCGCAGCCGATCTTGAAATAGGCCACCAGTCCCTGGCGCACGAAGGCGGTATAGAATTCCTCCTCGCGGGTCAGCACCAGTTTAACGGGATGTCCCTTGACCTTGGTCGCGATGGCAACAGCCAGGGCTTCCATGCTCACGCCGGCCTTGCAGCCAAATCCGCCGCCGACGAAGGGCGCGATCACGCGCATCTTGCTCTGCGAGATGCCCATCGACTGGGCGATGAGGTTGCGCTGCGCAAACGGGGATTGGGAACTGCCCCACAGCGTGATCTCACCGGTCACTTCGACCCTGGCGATGGCGACGTGCGTCTCGATGGGCACGTGTTGGATGTGGGGGATGCGATACTTGCGCTCGACGACCGCCGCGCACTGTTCCCAGGCGCCGTCCACGTCGCCCTTGCGGATCTTGAAGTGGTTGGAGATGTTCGTCCCTGCCTGGGGGAAGATGAAATTCGCCACCACGTATTTTCCCAGGTCGGGATGCAGCAGCGGGGCCTCGGCGCCGGCGCCGAACTCGGGATCGAGCACCGGCGGCAGGACTTCGTACTCCACCTCGATCAAATCCAGGGCCTGCTCGGCGATCTCCACGCTGGCGGCGGCCACCCCGGCCACGGGGTCGCCCACGTAGCGCACGCGGTCGCGGCAAAAGATGTAGCGGTCCTGTAAATACAACCCGATGTAGCCGGGGAAATCCTCACCCGTCACGACGGCCTTCACGCCGGGCAGGGCGCGCGCCTTCGTAACGTCGATTTTCTTGATCAGGGCGTGCGGGTGCGGGCTGCGTTTGATGCGGGCATGCAGCAGGCCGTTGCCGAATTGAATGTCATCGGCGTAGACGGCGGCGCCGGTCACCTTTTCGCGCGCATCGATGCGGGGTTTGTTTTCGCCAACCGGACTGATATTGCCTTGCACTTTGGGTTCGGCCATAAGTGTTCTCCTTATGGATGCATAAATCTGGTTTGGAACTCTGCCTGAAACAGCCGTCAGGCCGACGCCGCCACTTGGGTCCTGGCGGCCGCCTTGACAGCCTCGATGATGCGCACGTAGCCGGTGCAGCGGCACAAATTCCCGACCAGCGCCTCACGGATCTCGTCCTCGCTGGGGTTGGGATTGCGGTCGAGCAGGGCGCGCGAGGAGATCAGGACGCCGGGCGTGCAGAATCCGCACTGGACGCCGCCCGACTCGAGCATCGCCTCCTGGAGCGGGGAAAGGCGGCTGTCGTCCGCCAACCCCTCCACCGTGACGATCTCGGCGCCGTCGCACTCGGCGGCCAGCACCATGCAGGTGTTGACGGGTTCGCCGTTCATCAGCGCGGTGCATGCGCCGCACTCGCCAGCCGAGCAGCCGTTCTTGGTGCCCGTCAGCGCCAGGCTCTCGCGCAGCATCTGCATGAGTGTCATGTTCGAGGGGACGACGACCTGCTCCTGTGCGCCATTTACCGTGATATTTATTTTATGGAATGCCATGGTTTCTCCGATCCGCGTCTCAGCCCAGCTTGCGCCAGACGGCGTTCAAGGCCCGCGCCGACAGTTTCCCCACCATCTGTTTGCGATAGCGCGCACTGCCGCGCACGTCATCGATGGGCGTGCTGGCTTCCGCGGCCAGGCGGGCCGCCTCCTGGAGGACATCGGGAGTGATGGGATTCTCCGCCAGGCAGGTCTCGACCGCGCCCGCCACCAGCGGCACCGGCGCGACCGAAGTCAGCGCCACGCGGAAGCGATACCCCGAGGCGCAGGCCGCGTCCGGGCACCCGAGGGCCGTCACGCCGACGATGGACAGGTCGCTCAACTTGTTGCGTCCCAGCTTGATGTAGGTCCCCTGGCAGCCTTGCGGCGGGAGCGGGAACTGGATCGCGGTGACGATATCGCCCGCTTTCAGGGTGGTCTTGCCGGGGCCGAGGAAGAATCCATTAAGCGGGACCAGCCTTGGGCCGTCCACGCCCTGGACGTGCAGCACGCCGTCGAACAGCAGGCAGGCGCCGATGGTGTCGCCGGCGGGGGAGGCGTTGCAGATATTGCCGACGATGGTCGCGCGCGTACGCAACTGATAACTGGCGACCGTGCGGCAGGCCTCCGCCAGCAACGGATAATGCGCCTGCACCTCGGGCGCCGCAGCCACGCGGTTCATGTTGACCGCCGCGCCGATGGTCAGGCCGGCCTGCGGGTCGAAACGCAGGTCGTTCATGCCGTCCAGTTTTTTTACATCGACCAGGTACCTGGGGGTCAAAAAACCATCCCGCATGCGGACGAAGACGTCGGTGCCGCCCAGGAAGGGGCGCGCCTCCCCCGCATGGCTGGCCAGGAAGTCACTGGCCTCGGCCAGGGTTGCCGGTCGGATATATTCGAATTCAGGAAGTGTCGGATGAGTATCAAGGGTCATGTGGGTCTCCTTACAGGAGGATGGGTCTGCTGCACCGCTGAAAGCGACATGCCAGCCCGGGACCGAGCTGGCATGTCAGGTTGTATTACAGGTTGATGTTCTCGCGTTCTTTCACACCGAAGAGTGAAGGCGGCAACACCAGGAAGAGCACGTTCATCAGGATGCCGAGGATGGCGGCAAAGACGATGGCGGGAATGCCGCTCGGGAAGACGACCGGGATCACAAACGGGAAGATGCCGTTCGGCAAAGCCAGGTTGCCGCCGATGCCCGTGATCAGGATGGTGGCCCCAACCGCCAGTTGGCGCGGCTCGAACAGGTTGACCTTCTCAGACTGGATGAGCGCCACACCCTGCATGCCGATCACGCCGAACAGATAGATCGCCAGCCCACCGGTGACGGCCACCGGAATGGTGTTAACCAGCGCCGCCAGCTTCCCGATAAAGCCCAGCAGGATCGCCATCACGCCGGCAGTCATCAGCACCGGGATCGAATAGTTGCGCGTGATAGCCATCAGGCTGTTGTTCTCGCCATAGTTGGTGCCGGCGCAGCCGCCCAGCAGGCCCACGACCACGTCATCCGCGCCGTCCGCAATCAGGTTGAGACCGATCAGCTTCTTGATCTCGATCGGGGCGCGCTTCAACTCCTTGGCCAGCGCATCGATGTACAGGCTCATCTGGTACAGGTGCGCCGTGCTTTCGGGGATCGTGGCAATGGCGATCAGCGAGATGCTGACCACCACGGCCCAGGCGCGCGGATCACCAAAGGCCGGCAGGGTGATGTTGGGCATGCGGAGCCACTCCGCCTGGGCGATCAGGCCAAAATCCACCAGGCCCAATGGAATGGAAACGATATACCCAACGACCGCGCCCAGCAAAATGGGCAGCATTCCGATCAGCCCCTTCCCCTGCAGGTAAACCGAGAAGGCAACCGTGAAAAAGAGCGTGATGAACGCCACCAGCCAATTCGCGCCGGCCATGCCAAGCGCCGCGCCAGCCAGTGCAATGCCGATGACAATGGCCATGCTGCCGGTGATGATGGGCGGCAGCGCTTTATCCAGCGCCTGCTTGCCGATGCGCATGATCAACAGGCCAACCAGGATTTCGACGACAGCCGTACCAATGATGCCCACCTGCACCAGGCGCACGCCGTCCGGGCAGTAGAACGTGGCCGGGTCCCCGAAACAATCGTTGGCGTACAAGCCCATGGCAGTGACGACCACGGTGATGTAGCTGAAGCTCGAACCATAGTACATCGGGATGCGGCGGCCCGAGACCAACAGGGCAATGATCGTGCCCAGGCCGCTGGCCAGCAGGGTCACCCCAATGTCGAACTTGGTCAGGATGGCGACCAGCACCGTGGCGGGGAACATGGTCAGCACTTGCTGGAAGCCCAGGCTGAGCATGGCTCCCAATGGGGGGGTATCCTCGGGGAGGTATCCCATGATCTTTTTTTCTTCGACAGCCATTTTGATTCTCCTCAAATGATCTTTTTTGGCGACTTTCCGTTCGAACAGATTTTTTCCACTCCTGCCTGGAACAAAAAATGCGCGGCAAGCGCGCATGCATAATCATTCGATAAGCACCTCCCCTCTCTTCTGCCCATGGTTCATGGTTTGACGAAGATTTGCCAACATTGGAAGATTCTTGAAAATCTATGAAGTCATTGGAATATCGGCGGCACTTTCTGAGGATGTGAATATAGCGACATACGATAACACTATAACAATTCAAGATGTCAGACAACTATCAAATGTCATTGTTTCCTGTTACGTTCATCGCATGTCATTCCGTCCCGGGGCGGTCAATCCGGGGAACCCATGTGCCTTTGCAAGACCCGCCGCGCCGCGTGCTCGACCTCAGACAGCACGGACTGGTGATTGACGCTGGACAGCACCTCGCCGAACGTCACCCGCGGAGTCAGGCCAAACAATTCCCTGCCGCGCACAATCTGCTGAAGGATTTGAAAAATGAAGGCCAGCCGCTGGCGGTCCGGGCGGGCCTGTCGAAACCAGGTGATCGGGTGCCGCATGGCGGCGCGGGCAATGACCCCGCTGACCATCGTGACCAGCACGCGAGTCTGCGGAACGCGCTGCAGGAAAATCTCCAGGCTGCGCGACCAACGGTGAAATTCCGCATCCGCATCGGACATGAAGGCCGGGTCGGGTTCGATCCCGCCGCGCGGAAAGATCAGCAAGGCTCCCCCCGCCTTCAAATGCTGAAGCGCATTGCGGACAGTCTGCATCCGCCCGAAGGTGTTTTTCACGGGGGGTGAAAAGATGGCGTGGCGGCTGATGTTCGGCAGGTACCGATAGGGGGGAATCTCGCCGATGATGATCTTGAAGTCGGGACGTTCGACGTGGGCCGTGATGACCATGCCATCGTAGGAGGCGGGGTGGTTGGAAACGATCAGCAGCGGACCCTCCCGGGGGATGTTTCCCACCCCGCGCGCCGCATGGCTGGCGACGAAATGCGGCAGCAGCCAGCGCGCCCCGGCCGCCGTCCCGTGCTGGCCGACCTCGCGGTCCAAACCCAGCACAACCTCCGAAAAACGGCGCGTGGCGCGTCCAAAGAGCAGGCCGCCCAGGACCTGGGTGGGCCAGGTGGGCGGCCATGCCAGGGCGCGCGTAATCTCACGCAGCAGCGCCTGGTTCAAGGCCTGGAGCCTGGACAGGCTCTCGTCCAGGGAAGAAATCAACGGTTCGGCATACATCCTGCTTGCATCCTTGCCTGGTTCTGGCGGCACGCCCCCGCCGCACATGGGAGGCCGGCATCCTCCAATGTTAATGATACGCAAAACCCGGCTTGAAAACCGATCCTTTACACAGCCTTAACAACCCCCCGCCGGGGAAAGCGCCTACCCAACCTCGATCAGGATGCGCTGTTCGCCCGTGATGCCGGCGGACAGGCAGGGGTCGGCGCGCAGGCCGTTGATGACGCAAGCGCGCGCCTGCCTTCCGCGGCCCGTCAGGGTCAGGCTCATTGTCCCGCCGCGATAACGCAGCCCGTCGATCTGCATCCGCTCCAACCCCGCGGGCAGGCAGGGCTGAAATTCCAGGCCCGCGCGGTGGAAACGCAGTCCCGCCACGCCGAACAGGAGCATGCGCAGGTAGGCGCTGGCAGTCCAACTCTGGCGGGAGCAGGAGGTCCACTCCCACCCGTCCACGCCCTGCCCGCCCTCCTGCAAGCCGCCGTACACCTCCCCGCTGAGAGGATGGTGGATTTCGGCGCATTGCCCGTGACGGTTGATGTGCGCGCCAAAGGTCGCAAACTCCCGTTCGAACAGGTCGGGGCGTCCATGCTGGAGCGCCGCCTCGCCCCAGAAAGCCGAAATGAACGGCCAGACCGTGCCGCTGTGCCGCCCATATCCGCCCTTCTGTGTATAGCGCTCGTAGGACGGCCAAACGCAGGGGATGCCGGCCGGTGCGATGAATTGCCTGTCCAGCACACTGGCCGCCTGTCCCGCATCCGCCAGGCCGAACAGCAGGGCGAAGGAATGGCCCAGGCCCTCCTGGTGGTCGCTGCCGCCTTCGGCATCCACCAGGTAGCGGAAGCTTCCCTGTTCTGGATTCCAAAAATGTTTCTGGATGTTCTCACGCAAGGCGGCTGCCCGCTGTTCGTAGACGTACACCGGACTCAACGACAATTCCTCCGCCATCCAGTTGGCTACCCGATACGCCTGGTAATAAACGCAATTGGTCGACAGGCTCATCATCGGGATGCCGTAGCCGCGGTCGGCCCGTTTCTGCGGGTTGAACTTGACCCAGTCGAGGATCGAGCTGGTCCCGCCGGGCGAATAACGCTGCGGGTATGCCGCCACCCCGTCCCCGTAGACAGCCGGGCCGCGGAACAGGCCAAACTGCGGGTCGTATTCTTCAGCCTCGAAGCGCTCCAGGCTGTTGCGCAGCGCCTGCAAGGCCAGGGCCAGGAAATCGCGCTCGCCGCTGTGAAGGTAATAGGCCCAGGCACCCAGGCTCCAGATGATCGCATCCCAATACTGGCCGCCGATCAGCACGCGATCCCCCCTGCGTTCGAGCACAGACAACAGCGTATCGCGGGCCACCGACGGCCAGACCAGCCCCAGTCCGTTCCAGGCATGGATGGCGGCGTCGCGCGTCCAGGGGGTGTCGTAGTCCAGCCCGGCCAGCAGCACCGGGCGCGGTTCCTCCAGCAGGCCATCCTGGAAGGGCTGAATATTCCCCCACAGGTCGCCCAGCGCGATGCGATAGGCGCGGTCGACTTGCGGGTCATTGGTTTGCAAGGTGGGATACAGGGAAGCGCTCATGGGCAGGTCCATTTCTGTTTTCCCCCAGTATATAACACACACCTGCCCTGCTGACGGTGCCGGGGAATTGCGTTTTCCACCCTCCAAACACCCTGCGGGTTGGCGCACCCGTCTTTCGCGTCAGGAGACAGCGACGATGGTCACAGCCTGGGCCAGCCGCTCGAACTCCGGCCGCGTGAACATCCCCCCGCCAAAGTGGAGCGCATTGGCCGCGCCCGCCGCCACGGCATGGCGCAGCGCGGCCTCGGGCGAATGCCCCGCCTCCAGCGCGAAGGCCAGCCCGCCCAGGAAGGCATCCCCGCTGCCCACACTGCTGACGGTTTTGAGCGTTGGCGGCCTGGCCACCCAGGCGCCGCCGCCCGCGTTCAGGACCGCCCCATCCCGGCCCAGCGTGACAACCACCGCGGCGGCCCCGCTTTCCAGCAGCGGAACGCCCGCCCGTACCGTCCGACCCGCATCGAGAATTTCCACTCCCAGCGCCTCACCCAACTCGCCCGCATTGACTTTGATGTGGACTCCCCGCACGGTCAGCGCCGCGCGCAAGGCCGGGCCGCTCGTGTCGACCCAAACCGATCTGCCATCCTTCACCAACCCTGCCAGCAGGTCGTGAAACACATTCAGCGGGAAGCCCGGCGGCAGGCTTCCACTCACACAAACGAGGCGGGCGCGCGCCGCGGCTTCCTCCCAGACATCCCGACAAAACGCGCGGCACTCGCTTTCACTCACCTGCGCGCCGCGCTCGTTGACCACGGTGGCATCCCGCCCTTGTTCCACCAAAATGACGCAGGTGCGCGTCTCAGCGGCAGTCTGCGTCCAGCGCGCCGGCAGCCCCTCTTGCGCCGCCAGGTCGGCCAGCAGGCGGCCCGTATGCCCGCCAAGCAATCCCATGCAAAACGGCTCGCCGCCCAACGCGCGAATCGTCCGCGCCACGTTCAGCCCTTTGCCGCCCGCCGCCGCCAGCACGTGATCGGCGCGATGGACTTCACCGAGGCGCAGCGCACTCACACGCAGGCTGCGATCGATGGCCGGGTTGGGAGTGACGCACAGGATCATAAATATTGCCGCGCCTCTTCCAGCGTCGGCTGCCCGTTCGTCCCGCCCGCCTGCCGTGTCGAGAGCGCCCCACACACGCACGCCAACCGCAGCGACCTTTCCATCTCCCAGCCCTGCAAATATCCGTACACGAAACCCGCATCGAACGAGTCGCCCGCGCCGACGGTGTCCACCACCTGTACGGGAATGGATGGGACTCGGACTCTTTGGGATGCACGCGCCCCCAACGCCCCCCGCGCCCCCAGTTTGATCGCCGCCGCCTCCACCCTGGACCCAAGCCTGGCGGCCGCCTCGTCGGCGTCGCCCGCGCCTGTGAGCGACTTCGCCTCCGCCTCGTTCGGCAGGAACACGTTGGTCAGCGCCAGCAATTCATCGAAGCCCGCCCAGCGCCCGGACGGATCATAGTTGGTATCCAGCGAAGTGCTCAATCCCAGCGAGCGGGCGCGCCGAAACAGGGCGGGCATACCAGGCTGGAGTTTGGTTTGCAGGAAATAGCTCGCCACGTGCAGGTGCCGCGCCTGGCGCAGCAAATCGTCGGGGATGTCTGAAGCCTGGAGTTCAGCGATCAGGCCCGGGTGGGTCAGAATCGCGCGGTCGACGCCAGCATTGAGAATCACGCTCAGGCCCGTCTGCCCCTCCGAACGGACGATGACATGGCTCCCATCCACGCCGCGCTTGTGCATTTCATCCAGCATGAAGCGCCCGAAGATGTCGCCCCCGCACACGCCGATGAAGGCCACCTTGAGTCCCAGCCGCGCCGCGCCGCAGGCAAAGATGACAGACGACGAGCCGATGGTGAGAGCGGCATGATCGACCAATTTTTCGACCTGGCCAAACTCAGGCGTGACGTTGCCAGAGAGGATCAGGTCGGGGTTGATTTCGCCGGCGACGAGTAAGTCGAATGGTCTCATGGTCGATGCTCGAAGGTCAATAGGTTTTGTGCCAATCGAATGGCGCTTCGGTAATGTAAAAATCGTTGTAGGGTTTGGCGAGCGCATGGCACAACGAGGTGAGGCGGGAAAGTCTTTGCACGGCAACAGTGTTGAGGAATGCGGCGCGGGATGCGTGTTCCATCGTCACGGCTTCCTTCCACACGGCGCGCCCCACGGCAATTCCGCTGGCGCCCGCGTTGCAGGCAACCACGACTTGTTGTTGGAAGGTTTCGTAATCCACGGCGGCGGAGAGCAGAATCCACGGGATGGCCGTGACGGATGAAATTTCTTCGCAGGCTTCTTTCCATAAGGTTTGATTGGTTTCTGCCATATCCAGCGGAAATTCGGCTTTGAGAATGTCTGCGCCGAGAGGGGCGAGGCGTTTGGCGCTTTCAACGACAACGTAGCGTTTTTCTTCCGATGAAAGTTTTTGCTCGGTGAGTGAATAAGAAAGCGGTTCCAGCATGAGGGCAAGGTCATGCTGGCGGCAGTCATCCGCGATGTGCGCGGTGAAGTCTTCGGTCTCTTTTGCAGTGGGCGCGTCAGGGTGGTAATAGACCAGCAGTTTGATTGCCGAAGCGCCCATGCGTTTGGCTTTTTCCACGCTCCAGCCTGGGATGATTTGCGCCTTGCGGGCGGTGGCGTCGCCTGTGTAGCCCGTTGATTCGATGGCAACAACGAGACCGATATGGTTGGGGATGACATTCTGCGCGATGGCTTGGGCGGCGGAAACTTCGGGGTCGAGCAGGACAGCCGTCCCGTGGGAAGCGAGCGCGGAGGTGACATCCAATTTGAAGCGGCTGAGTTCGGCATCCTCCGCGAAGGCAGGGTTGGCCTTGCGCAGGTTCTGGCGATGGTCGAGGGCCAGGGCGGTGAAGGTTCCACGCTGGGAGGCGATCTGCTGCAGTCCGCGCAGTTTTCCGATGGAGATGGGGTTCATGGGGTGGGCTTCCTCTTCGATCAGAAATCCAATTTCACAACCGCCGTCAAATTGGCGGGGCGGTCGGGATTCAAATCCTTCGCCAGGGAGCGATAAAGCGCCATCAACTGCAGAATGGGCAGGTACAGCACGCCGCGCACCTGTTCGGGGATGTCGCCCCCGAAGGCCACGTCTGCCTGTTCCCCGCCCAGGCTGAATACCGCGCCCCCGAGCATTTTCATCTCCGACAGCACCCGGGCCTCATGCGCGCGGTTCGCATCCGACAACATGCCCACCACCAGCGCATTCCCGTTGACCATGCTCATCGGCCCGTGGCGAAACTCCAAAAAGTGGAACGGCTCGCTGTGGGTCAGGGTCATCTCCTTCATCTTGAGGTTCACCTCGCAGGCCAGCCCATAGCGGATGCCGCTGCCGAGAAAATAAAAGCGGTCGAACGATAAGTTCTCACCGATGGATTTGGCGGATTCTTCGTATGTGCCAATGAGCCGATCACCCATTGCAGGCAATTTTCCCATCGCAGCGAGCAAATCATCCCGCCCCGCCATCTTCGCGCAGACCGCCGTCGCCGCCACATACATCGAAGCGAACGAGCGAGTCTGCGCAACGGATTGTTCCCGCCCCCGGGGTATGACAATATTAATATCGCCATACGTTGAAAGAACTTCATCGTAATTACTAATGACCAACACATCCCCGCGTTCTTCGGCTTTAAACTTCTCAACGGCTTTCACGGTTTCGGTCGTCGTCCCTGAACGGCTGACGGCAACCAGCAACGTTTTCTGGTTGGTTTGCACCGTCTGCGAATTCAGCAGCAACTCCCCGCCCGGGACGGCACGCGCAGAGCGCCCCGTCAACTCCTGGTACAAGGCCGCCGCTGCCAGCGACAGGTAATAGGTCGAGCCGCAACCGGTGAAAATGACCTGCCCGTAGTCCCCAGCCGCGGGCAGGCTCGCTGCGCGCACAAGTTCCCATGCCTGTTGCCAGGCTTCGGTTTGTGACTTGATTTCGTTGTAGGTGTGGTGGTGTGGTGGTCTCAGGGTCTCAGGGTTCATTGATTTTCAAAACCTTTTGCGCGTTCTTTCGATAGACTTTTTCCAGCACTTCATCGGGCAGGTGCAGGCCGCACACGTACCAGCGTCCCTGCTGCGGGACAGGGCCGGTGTTGTAATTGAAATACTCGTCATCGGTTTCGAGGAAGCGATAATACAAACGATACGCCTCCAGGTCGGGTCCCATATCCGAACCGAACAGGATGCGGTCCTGGTATCGCAGGAAGAATTTTCGCGCCGTGTACGGCTGCCGCCCCAGTTCGCCCAGCCGCGCGGATATGTCGATGTAATAATTTGGGCACTCGTCCAGCATCCGTCCCACCCAGTCGAGGTTTTCACCGTAACAGCCTGCATGCGCGCCGATGAAGGTTGTATTGGGATGGCGCCTGACCAGGTTCTTGAAACCTTCCAGGATGTGCAGGAAGGGCGGAAAGGGCGGGCTGGTGAAGGCCCAGTCGGGGTGCGCGCCGATCTCCTCCCAGCGCTCGTTGGTCTCGTCGATGGGATCGAAGAAGGCCACGGGATCGGCCACGTGAGCCAGCACCGGCCAACCCAACCCGCCCGCGGTCTCCCAAATCGGCGCCAGCCGCTCATCGTCCACATCCACCAGGCGGCGGTTCTGGTCTTTGACGTGCAGGCCGAACGGCTTCCAGACCTTGAGACCCTGCGCGCCCATCCCATGCTGAACCCGCAGCCTGGCCGCGGCCCAATCGGGGAAATCATCGCCCAGGCTTTCCCACTTCGACCAATCCACCCCGCCGAAGACCTGGAAGCGCCCGGGCGCGCCTTCCTTGAAATGCTTCAGGTGTGCAGCCAGGATGTCCTCGCCCCAGCCGCCGTCGAGGTCGACGTACTGGCTGACGCCCGCCTCATCCAACAGGTCGAGCAGTTCGGGGAGGGGCTTCTGATCCCAGCCGCCGCCGAACTCCCCGCCGAGATGGTTGTGCGCGTCGACGACGGGAAACTTCGGTCTGTATACCAGCGTGGTCTTCGTGACGAGCTGTGCTTTCGGTTTGAAATCTTGTAGATTCATGATGCATCTTTCGTGGGCAGGTCGGCCCTCGACCTTCGACTTTTGACCTTCGACCTTCGACTTTCGACTTTCGACCTTTACGCAACAATGACTTGAATGCCCTGTTTCTTCAACGCTTGCAGGAACTGACGGTCGGCCTGCGCGTCGGTGACAAAGACGTGCATGGTGTGGATGGGCGCAAGCAGGGCAGTGGCAACGCGGTTGACCTTGGTATGGTCTGCGGCGATGATGACCTGCCGCCCGGACTTCAAGATGGCGCGGTCGGTCAGGGTCTCGGGCAGGTAGTCATTGGTCAGGCCGTGTTCGAGGCTGAGGCCGCGCGTTCCCATCACCACCCTGTCCACGCGCAACTCCGCCAGCGCCTGTTCCGTGATATGGCCGATGAACGACAACTCGCTTTCCCGCAGCTGCCCGCCCAGCGAAACAATGGTGATGTCCCTGCTGGCGGCCAGCGCATTCAACACGGGCAGCGAGTTGGTGATCACCGTCAGGTTGCGGCGCGCGCGCAAATGGCGGGCCGCTTCGCGTATGGTCGTCCCCGAGCCGAGAAAGACCGTCTCGCCATCCTGGATCAAACCCGCCAGCGCGCGTCCGATGCGGGATTTTTCATCCGCCTGTTCACCCTCACGCTGCAGGATGGGCAATTCGGGTGGCGCCTGTTCGACAGCGATCACGCCGCCGTGTACGCGCCGGGCCTTGCCCTCCGAGGCGAGCGTTTCCAGGTCGCGCCGCGCGGTCGCCTCGCTGATTTGGAACTGCGCAACAGTCTCGGCCACGCTCAAGCGTCCCTGCCTGGCAAGTTGGGAGAGGATTTGTTTCTGCCGTTCGGGGGCGGGAATAAAATCAGTCATATACAGTCACAATCAGTCAAAAACAATCATACCATATTTGGCGGCACTTTCAAAATCGCGGGCCTCGTCTTGCGTGAGTCCCGCAGTGGAATTGCGGGCCCCCAGGCCGCGGGTATAAAAACGCTCCCCGCCGGGAAGCGGGGAGCGTCGATGTGCGAATGGACGTACTGCTGCGCATCAATTCAGGCTGTGCGCCTGGCGCAGCAGCCCGGCCACCATCTCCTCGGCGGGCATGGTGAGTGCGCCCTGCTGGAACATCAGCACGCTGACCACGGGCATATCGGCCATCATGTCCATGATATCCATGCCGATGTCGCCCTGGTCGTGACCGTTATGATTGTTGCCGTAGCGCTCGCCTTCCCCAAACATCCTGCGGGTCTGGGTTTCGATCTGCTCATAAAGCGCGCCCAGCACCTTTTTGCCGCGCGGGTCTGCCATCCACTCGCGCATGGTGGATTCCATGTCGAGGATGCAGGGCAGGTTGAGGGTCGACTCGAGCGTTGCGGTCAGGCGGCAGCGAATGTCGGCGGAGGAAGCGCCGATCAGCAGGTCGAAGCCGCCATCCTCGGTGATCCACTGGTTGTGTTTGGGATGATAGAAGGCAAAGGCGCGGAAATCCAGTTTGACCGAGACCGACTTGGTTTCGCCCGGCTGGAGTTCCACCTTGGCAAAGCCCTTTAATTCCTTCTCGGGCCGCACCAGCGTGGACTTCTGGTCATGAACGTAGACCTGGACGATCTCCCGGCCTGCCACCTGGCCGGTGTTGGTGACATCCACCGTGACGGTCAGCCCGTCCACATCCTTAAAGGAGGCGGACGACAGGCGCGGATGGCTGTATTCGAAGGTGGTGTAGCTCAACCCATAGCCGAAGGGGAACAGCACGGGCAGTTTGCGCGCGTCGTAATGGCGGTAGCCGATGAACAGGCCTTCACCATATTTCACGCGGCCGGCGTCGCCGGGCCAGTTGGTGTACGCGGGCGTATCTTCGAGCCGCAGTGGGAAGGTCTCGGCCAGTTTGCCGCACGGATTGACGCGGCCAAACAACACGTCGGCCAGCGCCGCGCCGCCCGCCTGACCCATCATCCAGCCTTCGAGCACGGCAGACACAGAGTCGATCCAGGCGCTCATCGCCACGGGCGCGCCGTTGTTGAGCACCACCACGCTATTAGGTTGAACCTTCGACACCGCCTGGATCAGGGCCACCTGCTGGTCGGTCAGGTCGAGGTCGTGGCGGTCGTAGCCCTCGGATTCCTTGAAGGTGGGCAGGGAAATGTACAGCAGCGCCACATCCGCCGCCTGGGCCAGCGTCACAGCCTGGTCGATCAAATCCTGGCGGAAGGAGTTGTCGGAGGGGTAGCCTTCGGCGTAGGTCAGTTCGGCGTTCTCGGCGCGGGCCTGGAGTTCCTTGAAGGGCACGGCCACACGGGTCGGGTTGATGTGCGAACTGCCACCGCCCTGGAAGTGGGCGGTCTCAGCGGAGCGGCCGATCACGGCGATGTGCTGTCGATCCGTGAGGGGCAGCAGGCCGTCGTTCTTGAGCAGGACGATGCCTTCAGCCGCGATCCTGCGCGCCAGTTCGTGATGCGCATCCACGTCGAAGTCGCCGCCCTTGGGGGTCTCCCGGGCCTTGAACACGATCCGCAAAATACGGCGCACCGACTCGTTCAGCACCGATTCGTCCAGGTCGCCGGAGCGCACCGCTTCGACCACGGCCTTGACGCGCCGATCCTGCGGGCCGGGCATCTCCCAATCCAGCCCGCCCTTGAGCGCGGCCACGCGATCGCGCACCGCGCCCCAGTCGGAAACCACCAGGCCTTCGAAGCCCCACTCCTGCTTGAGGATCTCGGTCAGCAGGTGGTAATGTTCGGAGGCAAAGGTGCCGTTGAGTTTGTTGTAGGAGCACATCACCGTCCAGGGCTGGGCCTCTTTGACGGCCTTCTCGAAGGCGGGCAGGTAGATCTCGCGCAGGGTGCGCTCGTCCACCTCGGCGCTGATGCTGAAGCGCTGGAATTCCTGATTGTTGGCAGCGTAATGCTTGAGCGAGGTGCCCACGCCCTTCGACTGGACGCCGTTGATGAAACTGACGGCTAATTCGCCGGCCAGGTAGGGATCTTCAGAGAAATATTCGAAGTTGCGCCCGCCCAGCGGGGAGCGCTTCATATTGACGCCGGGACCGAGCACCACGTCCACATCCAGCGCGATGCATTCCTCGGCGATGGCTTCGCCCATCTGCCGCAGCAGGTCCAGGTCCCAAGTGGAGGCGGTGCAGGAAGCCGTCGGGAAGCAGGTGGCGGGCAGACTTTTGAGGGCCATCGAACGGATGTCGGGCACGCGTCGGACGCCGTGCGGACCATCCGAAACGATCATCTCAGGCACGCCCAATCGCTCCACCGGGGTGGTCGACCAGGCAGTGGCGCCGGTACACAGGACGGCCTTCTCTTCGAGGGTCATCTGGGAAATGATGGATTGGAGGTCATCAGTAATCATAGTGTTCCTTTTGTTGGGCGAACTCACTTCGAATAGGTCTCATACACGGAACGGACCTTGAAAGCCGCAGCCGCCCTGGCAGCATCCCAGCCGTCAGGCAACGGGGTTGTAATTTTGACCGGCCGGTGGGCAGGCAGGTCGAAATAATTGTCGCTGAAGACCGCATCCGCGCCGTCCAGGCTGCATTCCACCAGGCGGGCCAGGGAGCGCGCCGAGAGTTCGATGGACAGCAGGCCATCTTGCACAGTCAGGTTCGAGGCGATTTGCGGGTCGGTCAGGGTCAGGTGTTTGGTGGGGACGAAGAAAGCCGTCTGTCGGGCCAGGCGCGCGCCCTCCTGCCATAGTTCGACCACGAAGGCCAGCTCGCGACGCGAGTCATCATCGAGATAAGCGGAAAAATCCTGCGAATCCACGGCGGCGACACCGAAGGGCGGAACCTCCGCCGGGCACTCGCCCGAAGACAACTTGCGGCCATCCAGCGTTTCCAGAGACCAGCGCACCGTTCCACTCCAGGCCTGGCGCAGGTCGCTGCTCAGGTAAATCGACTGGCGCGGCGGGGCATCTTCGATGGACAGCATCAGCGGCGCATAGAATCGGCGCGCGGCATAATGCAGGGCCTTCCAGCGCCCAAAATAATCCAGGCTCGCCCAGGAGGCCACCGGCCAGCAGTCGTTCAACTGCCAGTACAGCGTGCCCGAGACGCGGCGGGTATGGCGGCGCCAATGCTCCACCCCGTAGCGGATGCCTTCGGCTTGCAACACCAGGCTGAGATACACCAGCGACTCGAAATCCTTGGGCATCTGGAAGGTATCCAGCATCTGCCCCACCATCAGCGAGTTGCCGCTGGCGTTCTTCTGGTGCTGGTCCATGACATAGGATGTCATGTTCCAATCAGATTCCGCCGCATAGGTGCGGATGGTTTCCAACGGCGGCAGGGCCTGGAAGCCGAATTCGCTCATGAAGCGCGGGTACTGGTCGCGGTAGGCGGTGAAGGGTTTGCGCCCGTGCCACACATCCCAGTAATGCGCGTCACCCTGCACCTGTCCATTGGGGGCCTCGAAGGGCGTGTCCGAAGAGGGCGAACTGGGCCAGTAGGCATGGTCGGGGTCCTCCGCCGCGCACCAGGCGGGCAGGGCCTGATGGAAGAAGTGATCGTACACGGACTTCAACGCATGGATGGCGGGTTCCTTCCAGCCCCAATCGACCCAGCCCCACTCCATTTCATTGTTGCCGCACCACAGCGCCAGCGAGGCGCGGTGACGGATGCGCCGCACGTTTTCCACAACCTCGACGCGCACATTCTCCAAAAATTCAGGGTCATCCAGCGGGTACACGCTGCAGGAGAAAATGAAATCCTGCCAAACCAAAATGCCGTAACGGTCGCACAGGTCGTAGAAGCGGTCCTCCTCGTAGAACCCGCCGCCCCACACGCGCAGCATGTTCTGGTGCGTCTGCGCCGCCGAGCGGATCAGCATCTCCAGGTACGCATCCGAAATGCGCGTCAGGAACGAGTCGGCGGGAATCCAGTTGGAGCCTTTGGCGAAGATCGGCAGCCCATTGACCACGAACGTGAAGGAGCGCCCCCACTCGTCGGGTTCCTGGCGCAACTCGAGGGTGCGCAGGCCGATTTGAAATTCGCGCTCATCCAGGTTTTGCTCGGAGGTGCGCAGTTCGATCTCCACCCGATACAGCGGTTGGGCGCCATAGCCGTTCGGCCACCAAAGCTGCGGGTTGGGAATCTCGACCTGCGGGCGGGTCCCGTTTTCGAGGTCGACGCCCTGGCCGGCTTCGAATATCTCCCCGCCCGGCGCGAGGACGCGCAACACCGCCAGGCAGGGCGTCTCATCCCAGGCCTGGACCTCGACCCGCGCCTCGACCGTCACGCAGCCATTGGCATGGTTCTGGGTCAGGTGAACTTCCTGGATGCGCGCGGTCTCGCAGCCTTCCAGGCGGATGTCCTTCCACACGCCAACGGGCGGCAGCTGCGGGCCCCAATCCCAGCCGAACTGGCAGGGCGCCTTGCGCAGATGCGGCCCGCCCGGGATGGCCTGCGAAACGCCCATCATGGGGCGGACAGCCTGGCGTTCGGTCACATACTGCACGGGAGAGTCGAAAGCGATGTGCAGTTCGTTGCCTTCCGCTTCGAGCAGGGGCTTCACGTCCCAGCGATACTGGCGGAACATATTCTCCGCGCGGCCCAATTCCCGCCCGTTCAAGCGGACGGTTGCCAGCGTATCCAGCCCATCGCAGACCAGCCAGATGTGCGGCTGGGCCAACAGTCCGGGCGCGGCATCGAAAAAGTATCGATATTCCCAGTCCTGCTCCGCGACCCAGGCAACCCGTCTTTCGTTATCTCCCACGAACGGGTCGGGGATGCGGCCCAGGGCCAGCAGGTCGGTATGTACCCCGCCGGGCACGCTGGCGGGCAGCCAGTCCCCTGTGCCAGCCTGGCGGAACTGCCACGCGCCAGTCAAAGATTGTGTCTGCATAGGATAGTCCTCGATGAAGTTTCAGTTTGTTGCCAGACGGTGAATATCACCGGAAGAAGGCCTTATACGGTCGAGAGGTCCCATTCCTCGTAGATCTTCGGGACATCGCTGATCAGCCGTTTGGTGTAGGGGTTGCGCGGGGTCAGGATGACTCCATCCGCCGAGCCGAACTCTACGAATTTGCCGCGTTCCATGATGTAGACGGTATCGGACACGTAGTAGGCCAGGCCGATATCGTGGGTGATGAAGATGGTGGTCATGCCGGTCTCGCTGCGCAGTTTCAACAGATAATCCAGGATGGTGGCGCGCGAACTGGCGTCGATCATCGAGGTCGGCTCATCGGCCAGCAGGATCTTGGGCTTGAGCAGGAAGATGCGCGCGATCATCAGGCGCTGCATCTGCCCGCCGGACAGCTCAAAGGGATACTTGTTGGTCAGTTCCTCGAACTTCAGGTTGACAAAGCTGCATGCCTCGGTCATCAACTCGACCTTTTTCGCGTGCGGAAGGCCGCGCCCGCCACGCATGTGGATGCAGTCCAGCAGCACAGAATCGATCTTGTTGAAGATGTTGTACGAGGAGAACGGGTCCTGAAAGATGGCCTGGATGCCCTTCCAGTATTCCTGCTTCTTCTTGTGACTGCTGATATCGCGCTTCTTCTCGTGGTAGAAGATGTCGCCTTCGGTATGGCTAATCAAGCCCAGCAGCATCTTGGCCAGGGTGGTCTTGCCGCTGCCCGACTCGCCGACGATGGAAATGATCTCGCCTGCGTGGAAATCGAAATCCACGTGGTCGACGGCAACCGTTTTTTGGCGGCCAAACCCAAAGACCTTGGTCACGCCGCGTCCGCTCAAAATTGGAAATCTCTCATTCGGCATTTTCGTAAACCTTTCGAAGTTCCTGCTCGGTGAAAATGCAACGGTAGGTGCGGCCCTCGCCGGCTTCGCGCAGCCCGACGGAAATGGCCCTGCATTCCGGCTTGGCATATTTGCAGCGCTCGGCAAAGCGGCAGCCGGATGGCGGATTCTTCAGGTTGGGCGGCACCCCGGGGATGGCGGTCAGTTTGACGTCCCGCAAGCCCTCCTCGGGCACAATGATCGACCCCATCAACCCCTTGGAATAAGGATGCAGCGGGTCGAACACAGCCTTGTGGGCGTCTGCCTTTTCCACGATCTGCCCGGCGTACATGACCATGATGTCATCCGTCACGTTGTAGAGCAGGGGCAGTTCGTGGGTGATGAAGATCATCGACTTGATGATGCCCTTCTCCATCAGGTCGCGCAGCAACTTGATGACCATCTTCTGCGAGGTGACATCCAGCGCCGAGGATGGCTCGTCGGCGATCAACACCTTGGGGCCGAGGATGACCGAGACGGCGATGACCGTGCGCTGCTTCATGCCGCCCGAAAGCTCAACCGGATACTTTTGCAGCACCTCGGCCGGCAGCCCCAGCAATTCGAAACGTTCCCGCGCCAGCTCGTAGATTTCCTTGCGGCTGGTCTTGGGGGTATGCGCCCGGATCACATCCTCGATGAAGTGGATGACCTTCTGGGTCGGGTTGAGGGCGTTCATGGCGGCCTGGGGAATATAGGCAATCTCCTTCCCCAGGATCGACTTGCGCACCTCGTCCGGGTTCAGGCCCGAGATGTTGCGCCCGTCGATGAAAATCTCCCCGCTGGTGTAATGCAGCGGCGGGAAGTAATAGCCCATCAGGCTGAGGGCCAGGGTCGATTTTCCGCAGCCGGATTCACCCGCAATGCCCAGCGACTTGCCCTCTTCCACCTTGAGGGACACGTGGTCTACCGCATAGACATCCTCCCGAAAACGGGTGATGTATTTCGTGGTCAGTTCGCGCACTTCCAAAATAACTTTTGCCATGTCAACCGCCTAATCCCGCAAGGCCGGATTGAACACCTGGTCGAGACCGGTATTCATCAGGTTCATCGAAAAAGTAATCAGGGCGATGGTGACCAGCACGGGCATGTAGGCCCACCATTTCCCCAGGATTTGCGCCTGGTAGATCATGGCCCAGTTCATCATCAAGCCCAGGGTCGGCACCTCGGTCGTCCTGGGACCCAAGCCCAGGATCGAAAGGCCCGCCTCGGCCAGGATGCCCGAGGAGATTTGCAGGATCAGGGCCATGATCACATAGGAGGCGATGTAGGGCAGGATGTCCGACAGGATGATGTGGACGAGGGAATGCCCGGACAATTTGGACAGGTTGACGTGGTCGCGGTTGCGCAGGGAGATGACCTGCGAACGCACCGCCTTGGCGGTCCACACCCAGGAGGTAAACCCGATCACCACCGCGATGGTGACAGCGCCCCGTTGTTCCTGTCCGATGCTGAACGAGATCAGGATCAGCAACACAAAGGAGGGAATGACGATAAACAGGTTGGTGATGAACATGATAATGTCATCCACAATTCCGCCCACATACCCGCCCAACAGCCCGAGGGTCAGACCGATCAGGGTGGCGATGATCCCGGCAACGAAACCGATCTTCAAGGATACGGCGGTGGCCGCGACCAGTTCCGTCAACACATCGCGCCCAAAGTTGTCGGTGCCAAGCGGCAGCACCCGCACGTTCGCCACCTCGGTGACGTTGACGTAATCGGTCTGGCTGACGGCATCCATCTCTTCGAGGGTCTGTGTCTGGGGATTGATCTGCGAAACGACCACCCCTTCCGACGCCATCAGGCCTTTGAGCGAATTATTGAGGCGCACATAATAGTTGCGTTTGGCATTGGTGAGGCCGGGAATGTTCTTCCCGGTGTCGTAATTATTGACCCACAGGTCCAAAAGTTTTTGGGTATCCGCGGTGTCGATCTCAGTTTCCAGGAGGCCGGCCGCCATGAGCCATTCCTTGATGGCCTGGCGGTCTTCCTCGCCTAATTTGCTGGCAATTCGCTTGGCGGCGGCATCGTCCAGGTTGAGTGTATACACCATGGAACTCATGCTGTCATACACATTTACGTAGATGCCGGGCGGAAAGAAGGTGCCCTGGCCAATGATCGAAAGGGGGCGGTCCGTGATAACCAACGGGTACACGATCACGATCAGCAGGACCGCCACAAAAATGGAGAAACCAAAAACAAACTTGCCCGATCGAAAAACTTGTTGGATGGTATGTTTCATGGCGCTCTCTCCATCTAGTCGGACTGTACCGCTTTAATGCGCGGGTCGATGAAACCATATAAAATCTCGATGATGAAATTGGCAACCAGCACCATCACCGTGACGATCAACGTGGCTGCCGAAATCAACGGATAATCCTGTCCCAGGATGGCCCTCAAGAGTGTGGTGCCGAGTCCCGGGTAACTAAAAACAATTTCCGCCACCAGGGCGCCGCCGACCATGGTGCCGATGGATAGAGCCAGACCGGTCACCTGCGGGAGCATGGCATTCCGAAAGACGTAGCCGACGATCTTCGCGTCCTTGATGCCCATGAAACGGCTGTATTTCACATAATCGGCGTTCAGTTCATAGATGGACATGGATCTCATGCCAATGGCCTGGCCGCCGATCGCAATGATCACAATCGACCAGAACGGCAGCTGGTAGTGAACGAGCACCGACCAGATAAAATTCCAACTAAAACTTGGGATCAAGTCGAACCCATACCCGCCTGAGGTTGGAAACCATTTAAGATTGACGCCAAAAATAACCATAAAGAAGACCGCCATGCCAAAGGCCGGGAAATTGCTGACAAAAATGCTGACCGGCATGAGGATCTTGTCGAAGCCGCCCTTGAGATAGGCCGCCAGCGCGCCAAGGGTGTTCCCGATCAACCAGCCGACAATAATGGCCGGGAATTGCAGGGCAATCGTCCACCAAATGGAGGATTTGATCACATCCGCCACGGTTCTGGGATATTGGCTGAAGGAGAATCCAAAGTCACCATGGGCGACATTTTGTACGTATATGAAGAATTGTTCGAGCAGGGATTTGTTGGTGCCAAACAGATCTGCGTACTGCTGATAGATTGCCTGGACGCCAGCCGTGTTGCTCATCCCCTGCGCCAGCCTGGACACGATGGCGGCCACCGGGTCTCCTGGCATCATGCGCGGCAGGATGAAATTCAACAGGAACGCAAAAACGAAGGTAATCGCGAACCACCCCAATTTGTTGAGGAAATACTTTCGGTAACCTTTCAACGGACACCTCCTCCAGGGTGCAGGTTCTACCCTGCGTGGATTGGCGGATCTTTTGTGTTTGTAGTGCGACTTTGGTTGATTAAAAAATTAAACCTGGCAATGCAAGATGTGGGATTTTGTACCGCAACATTCCCGTTGCACGTGGCCGTGCGGCGTACAACTCATTCGCAATGATAAATCTTGCGGCGCCGAATACCTGCTTTATTGCTCGATTATTTTATCCAGTTGCAACAGTCGCTCTTTCGGCGGACGACCGAAGCCATGGCTGCGAAACCTGCACCTGTTGCAACCGCAAAAAACAACCGTCGAAACTGCCTCATTATACCGGTGGAAGAAAGAGCTTGCGCAAGTCCGCGCCTGGTTCCGTCAGCAGGCGCAAACGGTCATCGAACGGGCGATTGAAAGAACAGCCATGCCCCATTTTGGATGGAACATGGCTGTTCATGAACTACGGACAGGTTACGGGTTGACCAGCACCAGGTTGTACAGGCCTGCGATGCTCCAGCCGTCGGTCAGATCGAGCGGCGGAACGGGCGGGTTGGTGCCATCTTCGCCGTGCGGGAAGTTCGTCCAGACACTCTCATTCACGGTGTGGAAGGACTGCGGGCGGTACATCAGGGTGAAGGAGGGCACGTCGGTCAGGTAGATCTTGACCAGTTCGGTGTACATTTCCTGCAACTTGGCAGGGTCGCTTTCGGTCGGGATGGCCTTGATCAGCTCATCGGCGGCGGGGTTCGAGTACTGGCCCCAGTTGCCGTTCCAGTTGACAGCCATGCCCACGAATTCGGAACTCATCATCTTGCGGATGCGCGACCAGGGCTGGGTGGGGCCGGCGCCGTCGGACCACATCATGAAGATGTCGTAGCCTTCGGGCAGCGGGGCGTCGGACTTGGTCACGACGGTCTGGTAGACAGACCATTCCGGGTAGTTGGTGGTGATGTCGATGCCGATCTTCGCGCCGGCGGCGGCAACCACCTCGATGGCGGCTTGCCAGTCGGACCAGCCGTTCGGGCAGGTGGCGACGTAGCTGAGTTTCTTGCCATCATATTCGCGCCAGCCGTCTCCATCGGTATCGATGATGCCGGCTTCGTCGAGCAGCGCCTTGGCGCCTTCGATATCGTTGCCAGCCCACTGCAGGTCGGCCACGGCGCCATGATCGTACAGGGCCTGTTCGCCGGCGGTCGGGTTCATCAGGGAGCGCGGAGCCTGGTCAAAGGTGGCGGACTGGTTGGTCATCGCGTTGGCGATGATGGTCGGGTAGTCCACGGCAATGGCAATCGCTTTGCGGACGGCGACCTGATCCAGGCCGTGCGACTTCAGGTTGAAGAAAGCGGTCGGGAGGCTGGCGCCGATCTGGTAGGGAGCCTCGGGCAGGTAGGTGGAGATGGGCAGGTTGTCCTTCAGCCACAGGTCATGCACGTTGGAGTTGAACTGCTGTGAAACATCCACCTCACCAGCCTGCAGGGCGGTGGTGCCGGCAGCATTGTCCTTGAAGATGGTGTGCGCCAGGTACTTGGGAGCGGGCAGCTTGCCCCACATGGAGGCATCCTGACCCCAGTAGTTGTCGTCGCGGATCATGACGACCTTGGTGTCATCGGTGAAGAACTTGTGATAGGGGCCGGAGTAAACCGCATCTTCGGCGGGATCGGCCATCAGGGCGGTGGCGTCAGCCGAGCGGGCTTCCAGGGTCTCGGTCCAGGCCTTCTGGACGACGTAGTTGCTGCTCAGGTAGGCGGCCACGATCAGGGGGTTGACAGCCTTGCCATCCGCATCGAGTTTGGCCTTGACCACCACGGTCTGGGCGTCGACGGCTTCGATGGTGTCGATGTAATCCTTGTTGCCCGAGCCGGTGCCGGTATTGTACTTGACGTGGGTGGCCCAGGTATAGGCGACGTCTTCAGCGGTCACCGGGGTGCCATCGCTCCAGTGAGCGGCAGTCTTGAGCTTGAAGGTGATCTCGGTTTTAGCGTCGTTCCACGCATAATCGCCATCGGCGAGCAGCGGGTAAACCTTGCCATCGAGCATGTTGTACAAGTAGGGGGTTTCGAACATGGTCACACGGGCATTGTCCTGCTGGGCAATGGCCAGACCGTTGTTATTGCTGTTGGAATAGGGGTTCCAACCGACCACAGGTCCCCACTGCTGGCCGTTGAAATACAGGGTTTCATTGCGGGGCAGGGAATTGGCGTCAACAGGTTCCTCGACAGGGGCTTCGGTCGGCTCGGCCGGGGCTTCAGTCGGCTCGGCAGGGGCCTGGGTCTCAGGCATTTCCGGGGCTTCGGTCGCCGTTTGCGGCGTGCCGCAGGCGCCCAGCAGCATGCTGAGCACGATCAACAGACTTGCAAGTACGTACCACTTCTTCGACATTGTGTTTCTCCTTTTCCTTTCATTTGGTTTGGATTTTGTGAGGCTTTCCAAAAAAGCCAACGAACGCTTCATGAAACGGGTTTCCTACAGGCAGGGTCAGAATCTACGCCGGGCAAGCCGGAACAAGGGTTGGAACGGCCAGCGGCCTCCTTTCTCTACACATCCTGACGACAAAGTTTGTCAATGTTAAGATAATGTAAACGCCGCCCGTCGAAAATCAGGAATTTGGATGATTTTGCCTGGATTTCTTGTAACAAAAGGACACGACAAAAATCATATTGGTGGATGTTTGGTTTTCAAAAGTTACCCAACAGACTATAATAAAAAGTGTTGGGTAACTTTTCGATACCCACAGGAGCAGCCTCATGCCGAATCCAGCCAGGCCCGTTGTCGAAGATAACCTTCTCCAAATGGACGCAGCCGCCATCCTGGTCGGCTCCCCCGCCTGGTATGAATGGCTTGCCACGGCCAAAAAGTTTTCGTACAAGGGACAGGGCGGCTCGTTCATGGCGCAATGCGAAACCCGCCGCAACAAAGGTTATTGGTACGCCTACCGCCGCCGCGCCGGCAAGCTGTTCAAGGCCTACCTGGGCCGGGCCGAGGAACTGACCCGGGAGCGGCTTTCGGAAATCAGCCTCTCGCTGACCGGCCAGGCCTTCGTTCAGCGCGGCGCTGGGCCGGCAGACGGGCGCGGGATCGACCCTGAAACCCGCATCGGCGCTTCCTTCCTGCCGCTGACCAAGATCAACGTGCCCGTGCTGCCCCGCCAGCTCGTTTCCCGCCCGCGCCTCAACCAGCAGATCAACACCCCGCTGGCGCTAATCTACGCCCCCAGCGGATTCGGCAAAAGCACCCTGCTCAACGACTGGAAGCAAACCTGCGGCTACCCGGTGGCCTGGCTGGCGGTCGACGAACACGACAACCACCCGGTGCGCTTCTGGTATTCGGTGGCGGCCGCCTTCCAGGCCCTCCATTCCGAGTTTGGCAAGGAACTGCTGGCCTACCTGGGATCATCCAGCTCCATCCAGCCGGCCGAAGCGGTCACACACCTGACCAACGACCTGGTCCGCTCGCAGGCCCTGTTCCCGCGCCTGGGCCTGGTGCTGGACGATTTCCACCGCATCAACCACTCGGAAATCTACGACTCGCTCCAACTCTGGCTGGAGCATTTCCCCGCCAACATGCAACTGGTCATCTCGGGGCACACCCGCCCGCCGCTCTCGCTGGGGCATTTGCGCGCCAGCGGGCTGCTGACCGAGTTGGACGCCAGCGACCTGCGCTTCACCACCCAGGAAGGGATGCGCTACCTGGAGCAATACCCCCAGGACCCGCCCCTGGCCTACGACGACCTCGAAAAACTGGTCAAGCACACCGAAGGCTGGGCGGCCGGGCTGACCCTGACCGCGCTGGCCCTGGGAAAACACGAGGACCGCCGCCAGTTCATCGACACCTTCAGCGGGGCGCACATTTACCTGCGCGAATACTTCATGGAAACCGTGCTGCAGCGCTCCACCCCCGAACTGCAATCCTTCCTGCTCAAGACCGCCGTCCTGAAGAATTTGACCGGCAGCCTGTGCAACGCCATCACCGGGCGCGGCGACGGGGACGAAACGCTGGCGCGCCTGTGGCAGGAGAACCTGTTCATCATCCGCCTGGAGGAGCCGGGCTGGTACCGCTATCACGACCTGTTCGCCGAGATGTTGTGCAGCCTGCTGCGCGCGCGACATCCCGAGGAGGTGCCCCAACTGCACCAGCGGGCGGCGCAATGGTACCGCGCGCAGTACGCGCCCGCCGACGCCATCTATCACCTGCTGTCGACCGAGGCCTGGGAGGAGGCCGCAACCCTGATCGAGGAAATGTCGCTGCGCGAGTTGGAACAATTCGGCGAAGATTCGCGCCTGCTGCGCTGGCTGCAGGAACTGCCCGAGAGCGTCGTCCAGAAGCACAAGAACCTGCTCTTCGTTTACATCCGCCTGGCCAACAACGCCCTGCCGCAGAAGAAGATCGAGCGCTTCGTCGTCAACATCGAAAGGAATATTTCCAGCAAGCCGGCCGCCCAGCAAACCCAGGATGAACGCGACGTGCTGGCCGAGATCCAGGAGCTGCGCACCACCTGGGCGCTGGGGAACATCTTCATCCCCCCGTCGCGGGCCGGTAACGAATACGACGCGCGCTGGAACCTGCTCGACCGCCTGCACCTGCTCAAGCCGACCTACAGCCACGACCTCAACGTTTCCGAGGAACCCATCGTCGACCTGCTGCACAAGTCGCAGGCGCAGCGCAACCTGTTTGTCCTGCTCATGGCCGGGGGCGTGCTGGGCAAACGAAACCTTTTGAACGGCCAGCTGCGGCGCAGCGAAAAATTGTGCCGCCAGGTGCTGGACCAGGCCTTTGCCCAGCGCGGCAAACTGCCGGAGCCGGCCAGCATCGCCCTGGGGGTGTTGGCCGAGGTTTACATCGAGCGCAACGAACTGGAACTGGCCCAGCGCTACCTGACCCAAATGACGGAGGTCGACCCCAACCCAACCAGCACCAACATGTTCGTCCAGTCGGCTGTGCTGCGCGCCAAGTTGCAGGCGGCCCTAGGACAGTCGAAGGAGTCCCGCGCGACCATCCAGGCCATCCGCTCCCTGCACCTGCGCAGGCCGTCCGGGTCCTGGACCGACCAGGACCTGCTGATCTACGAGGCGTTCATCTGCCTGCGCAGCGGGGACCGCGCCGCCGCCGAACAGGTGCTGCGCGAGGTGGCCCACCAGAATCATCCCCTGTCCAGGTTGATAGAGGGGGAAATCCTGCTGGGCAAGCGGCAGTTCGATGCCGCCGAGCAACGTTTGAACGACCTGGTATCCAGGCCGCCCGACGGCATCCAGTTCGAACCGCTGCTGGCGACCCGCATCCTGCTGGCGCTGGCGCTGTTTGGGCAGCACAAGATCAACCAGGCCCTGCAAGTCATGACCGAGGTAATCCGCCTGGCAGCCCCCGAACGCTTCCTGCGCCCCTTCCTGGACCGCGGCACGGACTGCATTCCGCTGCTCTCGCTGGCCCTGGAAACCCAGAACCTGACCGAGGATGCGCAGGCCTTCCTGCGCGAGTTGCTGCAACTCCTGGAGCCGCGCGAGGGCTATGCGGGGATATCGAAAGCGGAGTTGGAGACGCTTTCCACCACGGCCTCGATCTCACTGCGGGAGCAGGAAATCCTGGGACTGTTGAGCATCGGCTGCTCGAACCGCGACATGGCGGAACGGCTCTCCATCTCGGAGAGCACCGTCAAGACCCACCTGGGCAACATCTATCACAAACTCGACGTCAACAGCCGCATCCAGGCCGTCACCCGCGCCAAGGATTTGAAACTGGTACACTGAACGCCGCGGCGCGCCCATCATTTGGCAGGCGCCGTACCGCACCCGGGTGAAAATCCCGTTTTGGGGCACACACCGGAGTCCCGAAGTTCTTGTACTTTTCCAAATTAATCGTTAGCGCGCCAAAGTGCTGGGATAAGAATCCGCCAATCCTCGCTAATCTGCGCGAATGCGCTTAAACCATGAAGGATTAGCGCAAATTCGCGCAGACCTGCCCTGCGACCGAAGGGAGTGTCGAAG
>JBMOMS010000238.1:18816-39865 GCA_049324895.1 Chloroflexota bacterium | reverse complement strand
CTCGCGCTGACCGACCCGCCCGAAAAACACCTGCCTTACTTGAAAGTCAAGAACCCGTTCGGCGCGGAGTTGACCATCGGGCATTTGCTTTCACACACCTCGGGCTTTCCCGATGCGACCGATTATCACTGGGACGCGCCCGAGTACGACGATGAAGCGCTGGAGCGCTACGTCCGCAGTTTGGATGTCGAGTTGATGTTTGCGCCGGGCGAAGGGTTTGCCTATTCCAACATCGCCTATGAAGTGTTGGGTGACCTGGTTGCCAAAGTCTCCGGCATGTCGTTTGAAGCGTACGTGAAGGCAAATATTCTCGACCCGCTCGAAATGAAGACCAGCACGCATTTCGGAAAGAATGTCCCGCCTGCCCTGTCTGTCACACCGCACGTCAGCGACCTGACGACTCGCATGTCTGAAATCTATCCCTACCATCGCGCCCACGCGCCAAGTTCCACCTTGCATTCGAGCGCGGCGGAGATGAACCTTTGGGCGGCGGCGAACCTCAGTGGCGAAGCGAACGTGCTTCTGCCCGCCACTCTGGCAGACATGTGGAATCCCCGCGCGGCAGTCGGCAAGCCCGACAGACCAGACAAACGCGTCGGGCTTGGCTGGTTCAGCGATTCCCATCGCGGACTGCGGACGGTCTATCATTCGGGACAGGATGTCGGCTTTTGTACCTACTTTGTTTTGCTTCCCGAAAAATCCATCGGCGTGACCGTGCTTTGCAACACCTCACCCGCGCCCGTGGAGGAAATCGCCTTTGGAATTTTGGACATCCTACTTGGACATCAACCCAGCACAATCAAACCGCCTGTCATGACTCAACTGGGAGCGGCATATCTCGCCGGGGGAGTGGACGCAATGCAGGCGCGGTATGCGGAACTAAAATCCAACTCCCTGCAGGATTACGACTTCGACATGGGCGGCTTTCTCAAGGTGAGCGGCGCCTTGCTGGACGAAGGTCGAAACACGCCGGCGATGGATATTCTCAACTTCGCGCTGAAACTTTTCCCCGACCACGCGGGCGGTTACGAACTGCTGGCACGGGCTTGTTTCCAAAACGGGGACATGGAAAGCGCCATGCGCTGCGCTCAGCGCTCGCTGGAGATCGAACCGAATAATCCGTTTTTGCGGGGACAAATTGGGCGGTTGGGAAATACGAGATAAAAGAGAGAATCATGTTTCAAGACCAAAGAAGCAAAAAAGTAATCCTGGTGGCGCATTGCATTTTCAACCAGAACGCAAAGATGGACAAAACCGCTTTCTACCCCGGCGCGGCAACTCCCGTGGCTGAATTGTTGGTGCGCAGCGGGGTGGGCGTCATACAAATGCCATGTCCCGAACTTGGCTGTCTGGGACTTGACCGCGGAGTAAACGCGGAGGAAGCAGACCAGCCGTTCGAAAAGGGTAATACAAGGGTGGTGGGGTTAATGAAGCGGGATGACGTAAACTCCCGCTGCCAAATATTGGCAGACAGCGTGATTCGTCAGGTGGAGGAATATCGCAAGCACGGATTCACTGTGGTGGGGTTAATCGGGGTCAGCCGCTCGCCAAGTTGCGGCGTGGATACCACCTGGGGCGATGACCGGGAGATTCCGGGCAACGGGGCTTTCATCCGCGCGCTGCAAGAAGGACTGGCGCAAATCAACGTGACGATACCGATGGCGGGGATCAAAGTGCAGGAGCCTGAAAAGGCAGTGAAGAGCGTGCAATCCATCCTCGGTGGATAAATTCGTGGGCATTGCCATGTCTACTTCCAAAGCGGAGTAATTTTGTCCCGTCCAAAAACGTTTTGCAGGAAAAAGCCCTGCTGCCTTATTGAACCACGCTCCAGAACCGCACCGTCCCATCTGACGAGGCGGTGATGAGCGTCCTGCCATCCGGGCTGAACAGGATGGCGGCGACCCCGCCGTTGTGTCCGTCAAGGGAGGCCAGCAGCAGGGAGTTGTTGGCGTCCCACAGTTTCAAGCTGCCATCCGAGCCGCCGCTGGCCAGGATCTGCCCATCGCGGGAAAACGCCACCACATCCACACCAGTTTGACCGGATTCCCAGGCGCGCAGGTTTTGCCCATCGACGGCGTTCCAGGTCTTGAGGGTGTTGAAGTCTGCTGTGGCGATCCACAAGCCGTCGGGCGAGAGGGCGCTGAGCAGGCTGTAGGTAAACTCGCTCACGGCATAGAGTTCACGGCCGGAGGCCAGCTCCCACATCTTCAACTCGCCTTCGTGCGAGCTTGCCAGCAGGCGCGTCCCATCCGGGGAGAAGTTCACGTTGAGGATCATGCCCACGTTATCCTGGAAGGCGCACGCCACGCTCCCATCCGCGAGGTTCCACAGGATCACCGACTTGTCATCCGAGGCGGAGGCCAGCAGCGCGCTGTCGGGTGAAAAAGCCAGATCGTTGAGGTCGTCTTCGTGGCCCTCCAGGGTGTGCAACTCCGCGCCGCTGGTCACGTCCCACACGCGCACCAGGTTGTCATCGAAGCCGGCCGCCAGCAGCAGCCCATTGGGCGAAAAGGCCAGGCAGCCGGGGGCGCGCTCGGCGGTGATGAGGGTGCGCATCCGCTGCCGCGTGGACAGGTCCCACAGGGACACTTCCCCGCTCTCCGAAGCGACCGCCAGCAGTGTGCCGTCGGGGGAAAGCGCAATATCGTTCAGGCGGTCACCATACTCGTGGCTGGATTTGACCTCGACGCCGCCCGCCACGTCCCACACCCGCAGGGAGCCGTCGGCCGACCCCGAGACCAGACGGGTGCCATCGGGCGAGAAGGCCGCGCTGCGCACCGCCGCCGTGTGGCCGTCGAAATGGCGGAGCTGCATTCCGCTGGCTGTATCCCAAAGGACCAGCGAGTTCGATCCCATGCCCAGCGCCATCATGCGGCCGTCCGTCGAAAAGGCGACTCGCCAGGCCCCGCCCTCACGCGATTCCAGGCGGCGAACTTCCTTCCACCTCACCGTATCCCACAGAACCGCCACGGTCTTCACGTTCCCGTCCGGCAGCGACAGGACCGCGCCCGAAACGGCCAGCAGGCTGCCATCCGGGGAAAAGGTCACATTGAGTACCGGGCTGCCCTTGACCGTCAACTCCTGCGCAAGCTCTCCATTGGAAGTATCCCACACGCGCACCACGCCTTCGAAGACGGCTGTGCTGGCCAGCCATCTCCCGTCCGGCGACAGGGACACACCCTCGATGGAAGTCTCCGAGGCTTTGATGCTGCGGATCAACTGCCCGCTGGCGGGGTCCCACAGGTGGACGGAGCCGTCCCCGTGACCGGCGGCCAGCATGCGGCCATCCGCCGAGAAGGCGGTATTGTGCATCCCATCGGACGTGAAGCGGATGCTGCCGGTCGGCGAGGCCGCCGCCAGGGTTTGGATGCGCTGAAGGCTGGACAGGTCCCACAGCGAAAGGCTCCCGTCAGGATGCCAGGCAGCCAGTGTGCGCCCGTCGGGGGCATAGGCCAGGCTGGCAATCCAGTCATCCTCGGCAAAGCGGCTGACTTCCTGCAAGGAAACGGCGTCATACAAATGGACGCCGGTGGAGGAGGCCACGGCAATCTGCCGGCCATCCGGCGAGAAGGCCGCCTGGTTGATTACGCCCCTGGACAGCCGGCCGGTTTCCACGACCTGGGCGGCGTTGAACAGGTCGAGCGGGACCGCCAGGACCGGCGGCGGGGTGGGCGTGAAGGTCGGCGGCAGGGCCAGCGGGGTTGGGCTGGGAGCTTCCGTGGGCGGGGGCGCAAGGGTGGCAGTGGCAGGGAGCGGGGCCGTGGGCTGCGCCGCCGGCAGGAGCCGCGGAACGAGGAAAATTCCCAGCAGGGCGGAAATCGCCGTCACTCCGACGCAGGCCCAAATGATCCCCACGATGACCTCGATGCGAGGGCCTGACCTCTTTTTTCTTGCCATTCTCGTGTTCATGCTGCCTCCCGATCCAAGCGGCCCAGCCCGGGTTTGATTGCACAGGCCGCCGGGCCTGTTTCATCGATGCGGGGTTGGGATGATTGTAGAGGGACCTACGCAGCCTGTCAATCCATCACGAACGGGAGGTGACAGGTCCAGCCGTCGCAAGGATGGAATTCACTTATCCCCGCCCGCCTTCCATGCTATCGTAGGCTTGACAAATTTTTTTCTGACAGGAGAAACCATGTTCCAAACCTTTGAACAGGCGCAACGCTACATTGCCGAGCAGGGCATCCAGGTCGTCGACCTGAAGTTCTGCGACCTGTGGGGACGCTGGCACCACCTCACCATTCCCGCCAGCCAGTTCGAGCCAAAATTGATGGAGGAGGGCATCGGCTTCGACGGTTCCTCCGTGGGTCTGAAGTCGGTCAAGGCCGGCGACATGGTGCTGGTCCCGGACCTGGCCGCGGCCTTTCCCGATCCCTTCTGGGAAACGCCCACCCTGAGCTTCATCTGCCGCACGCTCGAAGCCGACACGCACGAGACCTTCGCCAATGACCCGCGCAACATCGCCATCCGCGCCGAGGAATACATGCGCTCGACCGGCATCGCGGACGAGAGCCGCTGGGGACCCGAGTTCGAGTTCTACATCTTCGACAGCGTCAGCTACGAGAACGGCGTCAACCGCGCCAGCTACATGGTGCAAAGCAACGAAGCCGACTGGAACAGCGGGGACGGTGGACACGGTCACTACATCCCCCTGCACGGCGGCTATCACGCCATCCCGCCCAAGGACCAGCTCTACAAGGTCCGCACGCGCATGACCGCGCACATGGAGCGCATGGGCGTGCCCGTCAAATATCATCACCACGAAGTCGGCGGGCCGGGCCAGTGCGAGATCGAAACGCCCATGATGGGTCTGATCCAGGCCGGCGATGCGACCATGATCATCAAGTACGTCACCAAGATGACCGCGCACGAGAACGGACAGACCGCCACCTTCATGCCCAAGCCGCTCTTCGGCGAGGCGGGCAGCGGCATGCACTTCCACCAGCACCTGTTCAAACAGAATAAGAATGTCTTCTACGATGCCAACGGCTACGGCTGTTTGAGCCAGGCGGGACTGTACTACATCGGCGGCCTGCTCAAGCACGGACCCGCCGTGTTGGCGCTGACCAACCCGTCGACCAACTCCTACCGCCGCCTGGTGCCTGGATTCGAGGCCCCCGTCAACTCCTTCTTCTCGCTGGGCAACCGCAGCGCCGCGGTGCGCATCCCCAAGTACGCCACCCAGCCCGACACCGCCCGCATGGAATTCCGCCCGCCCGATGCGACGGGTAACGTGTATTTGATGCTGGCCGCTCAGTTGATGGCCGGCCTGGATGGAATCAAGAACAGGATCGATCCGACCGCCGAAGGCTTCGGCCCCTTCGACGCCAACGTCTTCTCCTGGAGTGACGAGCAGCGCGCGAAAATCAAGCCACTGCCGGCCTCCCTTAACGAAGCCTTGTCTGCCCTCGAAGCCGACCACGACTTCCTCACCGACGGCGGCGTCTTCAGCGCGGAGATGCTCCAGCAGTGGATCGATTACAAACGCCACGCGGAATACTTCGCCGTGCGCAACCGTCCGCATCCCTACGAGATGAGCCTGTACTTCGACGTGTAGTTAAAAATGAGCGGACCCTGGTCAGGGGTCCGCTCACTCTCTCTCCTACCGGTAAATACCAGTAAAACACCGGCAATCTACAGCCACGCCCGTGAGGGGGACAGGTTGTATTTCGCCCGTCGCCTTTCAGTTTTGAAAGGCACATAAATCATACTTGTTTTGTCGGGGAAAAGCAAGTCCCACCTCAGTACCAGACATAAACTGTCTGGATAGTCTGATTGAAAAAAAGGAAGACGCCGCCGATCTGGGCAGGCGTCTTCCCGCTTATCGGGGCATCCGAAGTCACCGGGGACCTCGGATGTCCGCATCATTTCGTGGGGTAGGGTGTCATCCCGCGGGAGCGGAACAGGTGGTAGGCGGTCTGGATGATTTCGACCAACGGAACGATGATCATCACGATCAGGAACGGGACCAGAATGAACTGCGAGAGCGGGTTCAGCTTCCCGGCCAGGTCTGCCAGGGACGTGCCCGCCAGGGACTCGGTGCTGACCTTGATGATGGCCGGCCCGATCAGCATGGCATATGCCAGGGCGATGGAACCCAGTTTGAGGGCCAGGTTAACCAGGCGGGTGGCGACATCCCACCTGCCTTTGCGAATCAGCCAGACATCCAGCCCAACCTGCAGGATCCACAGCAGGTTGATCCACGGCATGTAGCGGAAGAAGGCCTCGGTCAGGACGGGGATGAAACTCCATTGGCCGTCGCTGAACAGCACGATGCCCACGTATTGCGGGTACAGGTTGAAGAGCGCCAGGAAGATGACCGTGAAGACGATCTCGGCCACCTGGTCGGGGGCCTTGATCAGGTCGGGATGCGGCTCCTTCGCCAGTTCGGACGGTTCCCATTCATCGTTCGCCGCCTCCTGCTCCGAAGCGGGCAGGACGCGTTCGAGAATGGCAAAGACCAGCACGATGTTGCCGAAGGCCATCAACACCCCGCCGAACGAATCCAGGATCATTTTGCCCAAGGCCTCCACCAGGGCCGGGCCGGCCATGTCCATGCGAACGACGTTGAGGCCGAAAACCAGCAGGCCCACGCCCAGCAGCACGGCGGCCACGATCTTGAGCACCAGCTCGAAGATGGGGAAGAGACGCGGGCCGACCAGGTATTGCGTGACGCCATAGGATTCGGCCACCTTGCGCGGCGCGCCGTATTCCTTGAGCAACTGCAGGGTGATCGCCTCGCGATCCGCGCCCGGGGCCTGCATCCGTTCTTCGAGCATATCCTCCAGCGTCGAGCGGATCTCGGCTTCGATGTCTGCGCGATTCCTGCGCGGCAGGTATTTGCCGACTTCGGCGGCGTACTTTTCGATCAGGTTCATGAGGTTATTCCTTTCTATGCCAACATCTTCTGCATGGACTCCGTCATGGCAGCCCATTCCTTTTTTAGCTGCGCCAGCACCTGGCGACCCTGTGCGCTGATGACGTAATAGCGGCGCGGCCGGGCCTCGTCCACAATGCGCCAATCCGAGCGGAGCAGGCCCTGCGCTTCGAGCCGACGCAGCAGGGGGTAGAGTGTGCTTTGGTCCACCTCCAGTCCGCGGTCCGAAAGGGCCTTCAACAGGGAATAGCCATATTCCTCTTGATCGAGCTGGCTGAGCACGGCAATGGAGATCATGCCGCGCCGTAGTTCGAGAACCATGTTTTGGAGCAGTTCATCGTTTTTCATTGTATCCTCATACGACATTATACTGTATGATATACAGTATGTCAAGAAAAATAGCATAATGTCATCATGGGGTCCTAACAGATGGGGGGGAACTTATTCCGCTGGCGGGCAGCCGAGCACCTGCACGATGCTCACATTGGGAAGCGGAAACACAGTTTGATACCGGTTGGGGTTGCTTTGCAGGCCGTCCAATTTGAAGCTTACATCCTTGTTCCCCACGTACACGTAGGCAACCTGCCCCCAGCACAGTTGGCGGTAGGAATCGAACTGGCTGAAATCGGTGGCGGGCGGCAGGCCCGGCGTCACGCGCCCGGTTAACGGCGTAATCCACAACCCGGCGTCCACGCCCATCCCGTACAAGGTCGCGCCGCCCAGGCTGTAATCCGAGCGGGCGATGAGGATGCGCGCATCTTCGGGCGTGTTCTGCCGAATCCATTCCATGGCGGCCAGGTCCTCCCGCCCGGCCAACTGACAGCAAGCGGAGGGCGCGAAGGAGTAACTGGTCCAGGCGTGAATCAGCAGGGCGGCCGCCAGCAGGGGATGGCCCCACTTGGGCAGGCGCGACGCGCCCAACCCGCCCAACCAGGCCAGCGGCAGGCTGAGCAGCATTTCGGTCAACGGGCGGTCGAGGATGGGGAAGGCGGGCGGGAGCACGGTCAGGGCCAGGCCAATGAACGCTGCGAAGAGGCCCCCCGTCAGCAGGCGCGGAAAGGCGCGCACAGCCAGCAGGGCCAGCAGCGCGGCCAGCAGCAGCGACCCGTTCCCGTATGCCTCCCACAATGCGCCCAGATCGCGGTAGCGCCAGGCCAGGACGCCCAGCGCCCCTGCCATCAGCAGCCACCCCAATTTTGGACGGGAGGCCAGCAGCCAGGCAGCGACGCAGACCGCAAACAGCACGATCATGCGCGTGTGAATCGCTGCGGCGAAGAAGGCCGCCGCAAGCGCCGGTTTGCGCAGGTCCAACAGCGCCAGGCCCAGGCTGAATTGGAAAACGAGCATGCCCAGCAGGGCGGGGTATTTTCCCCAATTGACGGCGTGCGCCGGCACGAACCAGCCCAACCCAGCGAAGACCACGGCCAGCCAGGCAGCGCGCTCCTGTCCGGTGGCGCGGCGGACAAAGAAATACATGGGCAGGGGCAGGGCCGCCACGATGACCTGCCCCAACACCAGCATGACCCGCGCAATGTCCCCCCTCGTGACAGCGGCCAGCCCGGCTGCAAGCAGGTGATATCCCAGGTGATAATACGAGTCGGTCGGCCAGGCCGACGGCCCCGCCAGCAGGATTTGGATGATGCGGTAATGCTCGGGGGAGTCGAAGTAAGCGGGCAGGGCCGCCCCGGCCACATATCCGATGCGCAGCAGGACGAAGGCCAAAAAGGCCAGCGCAGGCAATCCCGCCGATAATTTGACGTTTCCCCACACGGCACGCAGAGCCAGTCCGCCCGTGACCAGCATCCCCCCCAGGGCCAGCGCAACCGTCCACGGCCCGGGCAGGAGCAGGTGCAGGCCCAGGGTCGGCACGGCCAGCAGCAGGGCGGGCAGGGGCCAGCCGGCCAGGGCCAGGGCGGCCAATTCCGCATCGCTGAAACGCTCCGCCGCCGCGGCGCGCTTCAAGGCGGCAAAGGCCAGCAGGCTGCCCCAGGCCGCGCAGGCCAGGCAGAAAAGCAGCAGGCCCCCGTCCTGCTGGAGGGCCTGCGTCAGGTTGCGAAACAGATCGTCATTCACGGGAGTCAGGCCGCCTGGAAGACAGCGCAAAAATGATCCCTAATTGGGATATCCATTGGGCGTGCCCATGATGGGCGCGAGGATGGTGGGGGTACCCACCGCGGGCGAGGGTGTTCCCGGGGTTAAGGTTGAAGTCGGGGTGGGCGTGCGGGTGTACAGGGGCATGGTCGGCAGGGCGACCGCCGAAACCAGCAGGATGCCGCGCGCGATCAACACGTCGCCTTCGGTGGCATAGACCTGAATCTCGATGGGCAGTCCCAGCGGTGTGCGTTCCCCCGTGCAGTACACGCTGGTGGGGACGCCTTCCACCGCCTGGCAGGGATAGACCAGGGTGGTTTCCTCGTAGCGGGCCTTGACGTAGAAAGGCCCGAGATCCGTCGAGGGCAGTTGGAAATTGATGACCTGGCGGTTGACGTTATCCACGCCGAAGGAGACTACGCATAGGCCGCTCGCATCGGCGTCGCAGGCGGTGACGTTGACCACTTCCACGCTGGGGCGGGCCTCACGCTCACGCAGGTATTTGGAGATCAGCGTGACGGACGTGACGATGACCAGCAGGGCGGCGATCCCTGCGATGGACAGGATGATGATTAAGCGCTTCTTGTCCATGTTTACTTGAGCATCGGCATCTGGATGCCGTGACGTTTGGCCGCCTCGATGGCGATCTCGTAGCCCGCATCGGCGTGGCGGACGACACCCATGCCCGGGTCGGTGGTCAGGACGCGTTCGAGACGGGCGGCCGCCTCGGGCGTGCCGTCGGCCACGATGACCTGTCCCGCGTGCTGGGAATATCCCATGCCCACGCCGCCGCCGTGATGGAAGGACACCCAGGTGGCGCCGCCCACGGCGTTGATCATTGCGTTCAGTATGGCCCAATCCGAAATGGCGTCCGAGCCGTCCTTCATCGATTCGGTCTCGCGGTTGGGCGAGGCGACCGAACCCGAGTCGAGGTGGTCGCGGCCAATCACGATGGGGGCCTTCACCTTGCCAGTGGCAACCAACTCATTGAACTTCAACCCCGCCCTGGCGCGTTCGCCGTAACCCAGCCAGCAGATGCGCGCGGGCAATCCCTGGAAGGGCACCTTCTCGCGCGCCATCTTCAGCCAGCGTTTGAGATGTTCATCTTCGGGGAACAACTCCATGATGGCCTGGTCGGTGGCGTAGATGTCCTCGGGGTCGCCCGAGAGCGCCACCCAGCGGAAGGGGCCTTTGCCTTCGCAGAACAGCGGGCGAATATAGGCGGGCACGAAGCCGGGGAACTCGAAGGCATCTGTCACGCCGTGGTTGTATGCCTGCTGGCGGATGTTGTTGCCATAGTCGAACACCTCCGCGCCCGCGCGCTGGAAGCCGAGCATGGCCTGCACGTGTTTGGCCATCGAGTCCATTGCCATGGCTTTGTATTTGGCGGGGTCAGATTTGCGCAGCTCGTTCGCGGCGGTGATGCCCAGTCCGCTGGGGACGTAGAACAGGGCCTCGTGCGCCGAGGTTTGGTCGGTGACCACGTCAGGGATGATGCCGCGCTGGAGCAGTTCGCTGTACACGTCGGCGGCGTTGCCGATCAGGCCAATGGATTTCGGCGTCTGGCGTTTGACGTTTTCCTCGACCAGGGTCATGGCCTCTTCGAGCGTGTCCACCACCAGGTCCACGTAGCCGATGGCGCGGCGGCGTTCGGCGCGTTCGGGGTCGACCTCCACGATCAGGCCGACGCCCTCGTTCATGGTGATCGAAAGCGGCTGGGCGCCGCCCATCCCGCCCAGGCCGGCCGTGAGGACAAACTTCCCCTTGAGCGAACCCCAGCCCTTGAGTTTGGCCAGCGCGCCGAAGGTTTCGTAGGTGCCTTGCAAAATTCCCTGCGTGCCGATGTAGATCCACGAACCCGCGGTCATCTGGCCGTACATGATCAGGCCCTTCTTTGCCAGCTCATCGAAGTGTTCCCAGGTGGCCCAGTGCGGCACCAGGTTCGAGTTGGCGATCAGCACCTTGGGCGCGTCGCGATGACTCTTGAACACGACCACGGGCTTGCCCGACTGCACCAGCAGGGTTTCATCGTCCTCAAGATTCTTGAGCGATTCGAGGATGGCGTCGAAGGCCTCCCAAGAACGGGCGGCCTTTCCGCGCCCGCCGTAGACGACCAGATCATCGGGTTTCTCGGCCACTTCGGGGTCGAGGTTGTTTTGGATCATGCGATAGGCGGCCTCGCTGAGCCAGGACTTGCAGGTGAGGTCGGTGCCTCTCGGGGCGCGAACAGGACGGGGTTCAGACATGAAAATCTCCTTGCGTGTGTTCTAGTGGACTCCGCGAGCTTTGCTTGCGGAAATTTCCTGGCAATCCAGAAGCAGAGATTCCGGACTCCTATTTACTTTTCGAGCAAAAACAAACGATGACGGCTGGGGCGCAGCGGGCTGGGCACGATCTTCTCGGAGGCGGCCAGGCGCAGGCCAAGGTCCGCAAAGATGCGCTCCCATTCGGCCACACTCTTGAAGGTGAAGGGAAATGGCATGTCCAGCGAGATGGTGAAGTTGCCCAGCACGTCCAGGAACTTGAGCCATTCCTTTTCGAGCGGATGGGTGTATACGTCCTCCAGGATCAACACGCGCTTGCGGGCCACGCGGGCACATTCCTTGATTGCGACCACGGCATCTCGGGTGTGATGCAGTACGAACATCAGCGAAACCGCGTCGAAGGAGTTATCGGCAAAGGGCAGGCGTTCCCCCGCGCACAGGCAGAAGCGCGCATGTCCCGCCTTGAGGTGAATGACGTCCGTGCCGTAGGCCTTGAGACCCAGGCGTTTCTCGATGAGTTTGGCCACCCGCATCGAGCCGCTGCCGCAATCCAGAAGGGTCTCGGCGCCCTCCAGGTGCGGGTGAAGGGCCTGTTCGATGCGATGGGCGCGGTAGGCTTGTTCGAGGGGAAAGGTTTCGGAGACCCATTCCTTGAAGGATGGAGCGACTTGCTGTTGCAATGTGGTGTGCATAAAAAATTCCTCCCGCCTATTATAAACGGGAGGAATTCTGCTTTGTGAGTTTTGGATGAGCAGTTACGGTTCGAGCAGTTGGATGGTGTCGATCACCTCGTCGAACCTGGGAACCAGGGTCTCGCGCAGCGCGTTCGGGCCGGCGAAGGTGAATACGCACATGGCCGTCCCGGTCTTGACGAAGACTATCTTCTCGTAAGCCGTCACCGAATTGCCGACCGTGGTGTTGGCTTTCAACTCGATTTCGATGATGCCGATCTCCAGGCCGTTGGCGTTTTTGGAAATGCTCGAAGAAAGCACCTTGGCGCTTGGCAGGGCCGCTTTGATCTGTTCGACATTCAAGTCCAGGAAGAAATCCAAGGGCAGGGCCAGGATCATGGCCTCCTGCTGGATCACGATGTTGACGTTCGTGATCATCGTGCCCGACTGGGTGGCCTTGTTCTGGTTCAATGCCATCAGGCGCAGGGCGTCGTTCCCCACCGCCTGCATGTTTTTCATCGCCTTGGCCAGGTCCGGGTTGGAGGCTTGCAGGCCCTGGCTCATTTTCTGGAGGTCCTCCATCGTGGTCGGGACAACCAGCCAGTCTGCGGAGATTTCCAGGGTGTAGCCGGCATCGTAATCTGTCACAGACATGCCGCCGCCGGGCTTTTCCGTTATGGATACGCCGGTCGGCAGGGGGGTGGGCGTGGGCGTCAGGGTCGGTGTGGGCGTGGAGGTGGAGGTGGGGCTGGGCGTGAAGGTCGGGGTGATGGTGGGCGTGTTGGTGAAGGTGGGCGTCGCAGTGGCAAACAAACCCGGCAGCACATTGGCAGAACTGCAGGCCAGGTTGGCGACTACCAGCAACAGGATGACAAGTGTAATACGGGACCCATATTTTTTCATGATGACCTCCCAACGTGAGTCCTCTTCAACGCTGAAAAGGACTCACCGATTGTGAATTTCTTATACGACTGCGAGATCCTGCCCTTGCAAAAGCAGCTGGGCAAAATTGGTGCTCTTGAGGCGCGCAACCAGCTCAGTCTGCGCATCGCACCAAACCGGACGAAGGGGACAATCCTGATCGAAGGAGCAGGTGCCGGTATCGCCAACACACTCGTTGAGCATGATCGGCCCGTCGATGGCTTCCACGACTTCCAGCAGGCTGATATCTTTCGGATCGCGCGCCAGGGTCACACCGCCGCGCGCGCCGCGTGACGTGTGCAGCAGCCCGGCAATCGAAAGCTGCGAAATGATCTTGGCGAGGAACGAGGGCGGGATGTGCTGTTCCTGGGCGACCTGGCTGGTCGCGGCGCGTTCCTCCTGTCCCAGGCGGGCCAGGTACAACACGGCGCGCACTGCATAATCGGCTTGACGGGTGATTTGCATACTGCCTCTTTCTAAAAACAGGTAATATAGACCTAGTATGCTCGATTTTATTGTGACATTGCACACAGAACAAGTGATGTAGGTCATGGAGTAAATATGACCTTTTACTCCAAATTAGAAACCCCTCCCTGGAGGGGGAGGGGCATTGGGGAAGACAATTTAGTCCGTCAAGGTCAAACTGCCCGCACCCAATTGGATAATGATGGTCAGGGTCGGGCCGCTGCCTTCCTGGGTGTAGGTGTTGTCATCCTGCGACCAGCTCGAACTGGCGTTCACGCTGCTCAGGCCGCCCTCCACCGTGACCACGGCATGGACACCCTTGGGAATGCGCAGGACCAGGTCGCTCAGGCCGCTGTCGATGCTGACGGTGGCGTCGCGCTGGAGGTCGCCGCCAAATCCCAGGTCGTAGCTGCCCGCGCCGCCGTTGAAGATCATGGTGCTGAAGTTGGCATTGGCCAGTCCGGTGATGGTCACGTCAGAGGCGCCGGTCTCATAGCGAAAAACGGTCATCTCCACCTGGTTCGGCGCGGAGAAGTCCAACTCCACATCGGCAGCGCCGTCCTGGATGGTCAGGTTGGTGAGCGACAGCCCGCCCAGGTCCATGGTGCCGTCGTAGGCGCCCGCGGCGATGGTCAACTCCATCGGGGCGGAGCCAAGTTTCAGGTCCCAGGTGTTCTTGATGTTGCTGAGGGTGGGCACACCCTGGAATTCATAGGGTCCCTGGCGGATGAGCACCTTGCCCCCCTCCTGTTCGACTGTCGCTTTGAGGTCGGGGATGTTGTAGGTGGCGGTGCCGCTTACGAGGCCGTCTGCGCCGGGGGCCAGGCTCAATTCCCCTGCGCCAAAGTTAATTTCCAGCTTGACCTCGTTGGCGTCGGGGACGGCCACCGAAATCTCGTCTGTCACGTTGGGGCCGGGCTTGGACGCTTCGGGCAGGTCGATGTTAAAACTGCAAGCCAGGCTGGCCAGTGCCAGGACGAGCAGGGCGGAAATCAGTTTGAGTTTCATGGAGGGTCTCCTTCTACACACCATACGCGTGGAAAGGGCTTCGGTTGCAGGCCCCGCAAAAGGTATACCGCAATTTCCGACCGCGCTGGGTATAATGGGTCATCGTCCCTTCCCAAACAAGACCAGCGAGGCGCCCCATGACTTTTCAGCTTGTGTACCATTCCCAGCAGGACCCGGCCTGGAAATCGGATATTCTCGGCTTCGGCGACCCGGGCGACACCATCGGCTACGTTGGGTGCGCGCTGACCAGCACGGCCATGCTGCTCAGCGGCCACGGCCTGGCAGAAACACCCAAAAGCCTCAACGAGAAACTCAAAGGGGTGGGCGGATTTGCAGGCGCGGGCATCCGCTGGAGCGCGGTGACGCAGTTGTACCCGCAGGTGACGCTCCAGGCCTTCATCCCCTGTGCAACCAGCGACGCGCCGCTGGCGCAGATCGACGCCGCCCTGGCTGCCGGCCAGCCCGCCATTGTCATGGTGGACAGCAGTCCCGCCGCGGGCTTGCAGACCCACTGGGTGGTGGTCTATGCGCGCAAGGGCGACGATTACCTGATGCTCGACCCGTGGCCCTACCAGACGGACGTGACGAAGGAAACTTTCCTCATGCCGCGCTACAGCCAGGGGCGGGCCTTGCTGCGCTCGATCATGCACATCATCCTGTACCAAAACGCCGCCGCAGATGGGCGCATTGCCCTGCCCGACGGCAGCAATACCGCCCCGCCGCCACCCGCGCCGACCGGCTCGCTGGCGCGCGTCAAGGCCGAAGTGGTCTGGGGCTTGAACATCCGCTCCAGTATCGACACTTCCAGCGCGGCCAACATCCTGGAAGTGGCCCCGGCCGGCGCGCAACTGACCCTGCTCGAAGCGGATGGCTGGAACCGCGTCGGCGCGGTCAACCAGTGGGTGCGCGTGCGCACGCCCTCGGGCAGGGAAGGCTACGCCGCTGCCTGGTACCTGGAAAAGGTGACGCCGGCCCCGGTCCCGACCCCGCCGCCCGCGCCTGAACCTGACCCTGTGCCGCCCACTCCGCCCGAACCGCAGCCGCAACCCCAGCCCGAGCCGATCCCCGCCCCCGGCGATGACACGTCGACCCGGCTGCGGGTGGTCCTCAAAACCGGCGCAAAGATCTACGACCGCGAATCGACCCGCGGCAAGGTGGTCTCCACGCAGGCCAAGGGCGCGGTGCTGTCCTGCATCGAGCCGCCCGACGCGGTGCGCGCCAAGGTGGGCCTGAGGGACCAGTGGATCAAGGTCCGTTATGCCACCGCCAAACGCGGCTACATCCAGGCCATGCTGGTGGAACTGAAATAACCGCGGACGCCGCTCCGGCCGCGGGGGCCAGCCCCCAGGTCCGGGCCGGACGGCGAATCCCAACTCGACAAGGAGCCAGTCCCTTGAGGCTGGCCGACAGGAAAAATGAACTCGATCATGCAAAATGAAAAATCCTCATCGTCATACCGGCAGGCCGCCGCAGTTGCGTTGGATGTCTGGTTGACCCTTTCTGTGTTGGTGGTTGCCAGCCTGGCCGCCGTGTACCGCTGGAAAGGCGCCGCCGGCCTGGAGATCGTCATGTCCACCGGCCCATTCTCCAAGTACTGGCTGACCTTCCTCTCGGTGCTCATCACCTGGCTGCTGGGCGGGCTGGCCCTGTTCCTGCTTTCGACGGGCCGCATTCAGGCCGGCAACCTGTTGACCTGGGCAGGCTTCTTCATCGTCTCGATCCTGTTCCTGAACCTGATGCGCGAACGCCTGCAATATGGCGACCTGCTGTCCTATCAACTGGGCGCGACGAACCTGTCGCGGGGCGAACCCTTCGACCGCCTGTACATCTACCCGCCCTTCTTCGCGATGATCCTCCAGCCGCTGGTGGGCCGCGGGGAGGAGACATTCCTGAATGTGCTGTGGGTGCTGAACCTGGGTTCGCTGATGCTGTTTTATTTCCTGTTGCAGGCCACGCTCCAGCGCTATGGCTTTTCGCCGCGCATGGCCGCACTGGCCGTGACCGTCTTCATGGTCGCCAACATGGCGCTGATGCGCACGATGTTCTACATGCAGGTCAACCTGCACGTGTTGAATTTGATCTTCATCAGCCTGCTGCTGTATCCCCGTTCACGGATGCTGTCGGCGCTGGCCCTGGCGCTGGCGGTACACCTCAAGGCCTCGCCGCTGGTGCTGGCCCTGCCCTTCCTGCTCGAACGGGATTGGCGCTGGCTGGCGTGGCTGGCCTTCTTTGGCCTGTTCATCTTTGGAGTGACACTGGTCTCGTACGGCTGGTCGCCGTATGAAAGCTATCTCTACAACCTGGGCCTGCTCAACGAGCCGCACGGCTTGAACTTCCGCGAAACCTCCTTCGACTCGTTCTTTTGGGCCGTCGTGCAGTTGCTGAAGCTGGACCACAGCTACGCGCGCATCCCGATCTACATCTCCAAGGTGCTGCTCGGCCTGGGGACTCTGTTCGTGCTGTTCAAAAGCGTGCGCAACCGCAGTTTCCACCAGGGGGAACATGCGGCCCTGTTCAACGCCCTGCCGCCGCTGCTGGTGCTGATGAACATGTACTCCCCGCTGGTCTGGGAGCATCACGGTGTCTTCCTGGCGCTGGCGGTCTTCGCGTTGATGAAGGTCCTATCCACGCCCGCCGAGTGGACCTGGTTCGGGGTCTTCTATTTCATCCAGTACCTGATCCCGACCTTCGATTTCTTCCCCTGGTCCTACGCGCGCCTGTTGACGCCCCTGCTGCTGTTGTGGATGATGGGACGCGCCACAGCCCATCCCACGGGGGAGTCGGACTGGTTCCGCAGGGCCAATCAGTGGCTGAACGAACTGCCCGCGCTGCCTGCGCTGCCTGCGCAGGTTCCGCCTGCGACGTGACCGTTCCTTGAAATCATCACGCTGAAAGCGTGACCCATGGTTGCCGTATGCGCTTCTTCGAAAACTTCGTCCTCGACATTCCCTACCTGTTCCTAAAGAAGATTCCCTACTCCTGGTTCTTTGCGGTCATCTTCCTCACCTGGGCGCCGGCCGTTTCGGCGCTGCTGATGGTGGTCATTGTGCTGGGGCTGGGGTTGATGGCCTTGCAGCAGCGTTTCTGGGAGGCAAAGATCCGGCGCGAATTTCAAAAGGAGGGCCAGCCGTACCGTGTGCAGCCGCGCATGCCCGTGAAGACCCAGGCGCTGAACGCCGCGCTGGTTCTGGCGGTCAGCGCCTTCGTGGGGTACATGCTCGGCGGCCGCCTGAACATGACCGGCTGGCAGTGGTTCCTGCTGACCTCGGGATTCATGTTCCTGTACCGCGATGCCCTGCTCTTCGGCGCGACGGCAGTCTACCTGGTCACCCCACGCGGGATCGGCGCGCGCTACGTGCCGGGCCACGTGGACTATCGGCTGTTCTTCCGCTACACCGAGATCAATTACGTGTCGCGCGTCCGCGCGGGCGACAAACTGCCCACCAACACCTCCGTGCTCAGCCCCGTGCGCGGACGCAAGGAAGGCATCCTGCTGACGGCCAAACTGATGGACGGTTTCTCGAAGGAATTGGGACAGGTGCTGCTCACGCCCAACGACCCCGAGGCTTTTCTGGCGCAGATCCCCGCCACCTTGATTCAGGATGAGGGGCGCGGGCGGGAAGTGAAATGAACATCCGTTGGCAGCTTCATCTTCCCCGTGGGAAGCGATGGAGTGGCTGCGAGTCCCGATGGAAGCGACGGCCTGCATGCGCTGAAATGGAAGAGCGGAAGTTTGCATTTTATCCATGTCCAAGATTTCCCACAGGCGCATTTTCATCTCATATCGAAGGTCAAAAGTCGAAATCGATCATGACTTTTGACCTTTGACTTTTGACTTTTGACCAGGAAATTCCAATGACCCAATCCATCGCCATTCTCGACTTCGGTTCCCAATACGCCCAGATCATCGCCCGCCGCGTGCGCGAGGCGCAGGTCTATTGCGAGTTGTTCCCGTGGGACACGCCGCAGGAAAAGATCATGTCCATCCAGCCGAAGGGATTCATTCTGTCGGGTGGGCCCCGCTCTGTATATGAAGAAGACGCGCCCTATATTCAACCATTCATCCTGGACTCGGGCCTGCCCATCCTGGGCATTTGCTACGGGATGCAGGCGCTGACCCATGCCCTGGGCGGCCAGGTGGATTCTTCGGCGCAGAGAGAGTATGGCCCGGCGGAAATCCAGCCACTACTCGCTACTCCTCTGCTCGCTTCGCTCTCCCGCGTGTGGATGTCGCACGGCGACCGCATCACGCGTATGCCCGAGGGCTTCACGGCGCTGGCGAGGTCGGGACACAGTCCCTTCGCGGCGATGGGCGATATGAAGCGCCGCTATTTCGGCGTGCAATTCCATCCCGAGGTGCATCACACGCCCAATGGACAGCACCTGCTCCAGCATTTCGCGGTGGATGTTTGCGGCGCGAAGCCCGAGTGGACGCCCGCCTCGATTATCGAAGATGCCGTGGCCCGCATCCGCGCGCAGGTGGGGACGGAGCGCGTGCTGGCGGCGGTCAGCGGCGGCGTGGATTCATCGGTGGCGGCGGCGCTGGTGCATAAAGCCATCGGCGATCAGTTGGTGGCTGTCTTCGTGGACACCGGCCTGATACGCCAGGGTGAGGGCGAGCAGGTAGTATCCGCCTTCCGCGAGCACCTGCATGCCGAGCTGGTCGCCGTGGACGCGGCCGATGAATATTTCTCCGCGCTGCAAGGCGTGACCGATCCCGAGCAAAAGCGCAGGATCGTGGGCGAGAAGTTCATCCGCATCTTCGAACAGCAGGCCAGGCAGTTGGGACAGCCGCGCTTCCTGGTGCAGGGCACGATCTACCCGGACGTGGTCGAGTCGTCCGCGCCCGACCGCAGCAAGGCGCAGAAGATCAAGTCGCATCACAACGTGGGCGGATTGCCCGAGGACATGCAGTTCGAGTTGGTCGAGCCGCTGCGCTACCTGTTCAAGGATGAGGTGCGGGCGGTCGGCGAAGCGCTGGGGCTGGCGGAAAGCATGGTTTGGCGGCAGCCGTTCCCGGGTCCGGGGTTGACGGTGCGCTGTCTCGGGGAGGTGACGCCCGAGCGGGCATCCCGCCTGCGGGCGGCGGATGCCATCCTGATCGAGGAATTATCCCAGGCGGGATTTTTGGGCAAGGGCGCGGAAACGTCGCAGGCCTTCGTGGTGTTGCTGCCCGTGCGCTCGGTGGGCGTGATGGGCGACCAGCGCACCTACCAGGAGGCGGCCGCCATCCGCGCGGTGACGACCGAGGATTTCATGACCGCCGACTGGGCGCGCCTGCCGCACGAGCTGCTGGCGCGGGTGTCCAACCGCATTGTCAATGAAGTCAACGGCATCAACCGCGTGGTTTATGACATCACCAGCAAGCCGCCTGCAACCATCGAATGGGAGTGACGTATATGAAATGGTTGCACGACAATTGGTCGTGCAGTATTTCAGAAGGAGTTTCTCATGAACTTTAATTTTGGTGAAGTGCTCACCCGGGCGTGGCAAATCACGTGGAAGTATAAAATCCTGTGGATTTTCGGCATTCTGGCCAGTTGCTCGCGCGGTGGCGGGAGCGGCGGGTCCAATGGCGGCGGGGACGGAAACGGGCATGGAAACGGTCAATGGGATGGGCAGGCGCCCGCTTTCTTCAATGAATGGGAGCGCAGCATGGAGCAGGCCGGCCAGTGGATGACGGAAAACTGGTGGATCTTCATCCTGATCGGTTTGGCGTTCCTGGTTTTGATCGTGCTCACGATTTTCCTGGGAAACATCGGCCGCATTGGCGTGATTCGCGGCACCCTGCAAGCCGAAAGCGGCGCGGAAAGCCTGTCCTTTGGCGAACTGTTCAGCGGCAGCCTGCCCTATTTCTGGCGCGTCTTTGGGCTGGCTTTCCTGGTCGGCCTGGCTTTCTTCGTGGTCATGCTGCCCTTCATCGGAATTGGCATGGTCACAGCGGGTGTGGGCTTGTTGTGTGTGCTGCCGATCCTGTGCATCCTCATCCCGGCCGCCATTGTCCTGAGCTTGGTGCTCGAACTGGCGGACGTGGCCATCGTCAAGGAAAACCTCGGCATGTGGGACGCCCTGCGGCGCGGCTGGGACATGGCGCGCGCCAACCTCGGCCCGATCATCGGCATGGCCGTGATCCTGTTCGTGATCGGCCTGGCGGTCGGCCTGGTCATGCTCATCCCGATCTTCATCGCCGTGGTGCCGGCCATGCTGGCCTTCTTCGCCAGCGAGGGCGGAAGCATGACCCCCTTCATCGTCGGCGGCGTGTGCTTCGCGGTGCTCCTGCCGGTGTTGATCCTGATGGAAGGCATCCTGAATACCTACGTCGGCGCGGCCTGGACGCTGACCTACCTGCGGCTGACGCCCTCCGCGGCTCCTGCGGAAGGCAACACCCCGCTGATCGCCGAAGAACCGCAAGCCTGATTTTTTTCAAAGTGCATCCCGCCTGTGTCCCTCGCAGGCGGGATTTTTTATTCCCCCAAAGGGCAATACTGTTTAGGTAAGCCGCTTTTCTGCCCCACCGGCAAAATGCGGGCAGTTCAGCTCTTATCCAAACAGTATTGCGTAAGGGCCGTCTTAACAAAGCTGCGGTAGCGTTGCCCCTAATCGTGGAGTCTGTGGACCGCACAACATTAACCGCCAAGAGCGCCAAGCCCGCAAAGGTTTAAGGTTTTCTTGGCGTTCTTGGCGGCCTTGGCGGTTCAGAACCGATTGGTAATCGCAGCCACGGCGAAGGGCAATACGGTTCTGCCCCAAAG
>JBMOMS010000238.1:0-18716 GCA_049324895.1 Chloroflexota bacterium | reverse complement strand
CTGCCCCAAAGGGCATCCTTTCCGGCAAAATGCGGGCAGTTCAGCTCTTATCCAAACAGTATTGCGGCTAAGGGCCGTCTTAACAAAGCTGCGGTAGCGTTGCCCCTAATCGTGGCGTCTGTGGACCACGCAACATTAACCACCAAGAGCGCCAAGCCCGCAAAGGTTTAAGGTTTTCTTGGCGTTCTTGGCGTTCTTGGCGGCCTTGGCGGTTCAGAACCGATTGGTAATCGCAGCCACGGCGAAGGGCAATACGGTTCTGCCCCAAAGGGGAAATCGCAGGGAGAATGCTGTGGACGAAAATCGGCGGGTCGTGTATGATAATACAGATGGACCGTCACCGGGAGCATCTCGTATGATTGACTTCAATGACCTGATACAACACACCTGGAAGATCACATGGAAGCACAAAATCCTTTGGGGGGCAGGTTTTTTGATGATGCTTGCCGTTTTTTTGTTCCTCCCGCTTATGTTTGCGCCTCTTTTGCTATTAATCGACCCCGATGGGATGGCGCGCGGGATCGATGTTATCTGGCCGTGGATTCTGATGTCCGTCGGTTTTTTGGCCTTAATAGTGGTCGGTTATGGCGTTAATTCGCTGATGCGCCCGGTCATGGTGCTCGGTGCGCTAAAAGCGGAACGCGGCGCGGAAAAACTTTCTCTTAATGAACTCCTGCGGGAAGGGACCCTTTTCTTCTGGCGCTTTCTTGGCCTTGTGCTCTTGTTTGCCCTGGCCATCACAGTGGTTAACCTGGGCCTGGCGGGGATCCAGATTCTTGCTTCCATCTTAACGCTCGGACTGGCCAATTTATGCCTGTGGCCGTTGTCTTTCCTCATCTATCCTTTGCTGTATGCAGTCATGACCGTCATGGAAGTCGCTGAAGCGGCAATGGTTGTCGACGGACTGAGCGTGATAAATGCGCTCCGCCGCACATGGAGGATCATCCTCGCGAACAAGATGTCCGTCTTCATCGTGGCTCTGCTCGTGTACATCGTCCCGGGCATGGTCAGCTCCTTCATCTTCATCCCGTTTTTCCTTCCCATCAGCTTCCTGCCCATCTTGATCAGTGAAGATATTCTGCCGCGCAGCTTCCTGTGGGTGTTTGGACTTGGATACCTGGTAATTCTACCGGTCATGGCGTTTGTGCAAGGCATCGTCCTGGTGCTTACAAAAACAGGCTGGACTCTGACCTACCTGCGCCTGTCTGCCGCGCCCTCCAACATGCCTTCCTTCTCCGAGGAAAATGCGTAGACTCTTCGGACTGCTCCTCACCTTTGGGCTGTTGCTCGGCTCATTTAATGGCGCTCAAGCCCAGGGCCAGGCCGTGGCGGATTTCTACCCGCCGGACGTGTCGGCCTTTCCGACCATTTCCGCGCAGTTGGATGTGTTCGACGCGACAGGCGTTTTCGCCTCCGGCCTCCAGCCCGGGTCTGTTACCGTTGTGGAAGACGGCCAGCCCCGCCCGGTCGACGCGCTGGTCGAACAGGCCCTGCCGCTGCAAATGGTCATCGCCGTCAACCCCGGCCCGCCGTTGGACGTGCGCGATGGGCAGGGCATCTCCCGCTTCCAGCGCATTGCCCAGGTGCTGTACAGTTGGGCGCAGGCCCGCCCCGCCGACCCGGCCGACGACGTCAGCCTGGTCAGCATCGCCGGGCCGGTCATCAGCCACGGCACCCCCGCCGACTTCTTCAACGCCCTGATCGCCTTCCAACCCGATTTCCGCGCCAGCACGCCCAACCTGCAATCGCTGGCGCTGGCCATCGACACCGCCAGCACGCCCACGCCCCAGCCGGGGATGAAACGCGCCATCCTGTTTATCACGCCGCACATGGACGACCCCGGCCTCGACGCCGCGCTCCAACCGATGATCGAACGCGCGGTGCAAAACAAGATCCGCGTCCACATCTGGTTCGTCGACCTGGAAACGTATTTCGCAACCACCAGCGCCGCGGCCTTCAACAACCTGGCCCTGCAAACCGGCGGGACGCTCTTTCCCTACTCGGGCAGCCAGGCCTTCCCCGACCCGGAAGCCTACTTCGCGCCGCTGCGCCGCATCTACAGCCTGAAATACATCTCGACCATCAACACGGCCGGGGAGCACAGCCTGAGGGTGGACGTAAACCTGCCCACGGGGGTCGTCTCTTCGCAGGAACAGAAATTTTCGCTCAATATCCAGCCGCCCAATCCCATCCTGCTCTCCCCCCCGCAGCAGATTACCCGCCAGGCCCCGGCCGACGACCCCTACAACGCCGAACGCCTGTTGCCCGCCGAACAACCCCTGCAGATCATCATCGAATTTCCAGACGGCCTGCAGCGCCCGCTCCAGCGCAGCACCCTCTACGTGGACGGCCAACTGGTGGACGAAAACACCGCCGCCCCCTTCGACGCCTTCAACTGGGACCTGTCCGCCTACGACCGCAGCGCGGAACACCAGGTAATGGTCGAGGTGGTCGATTCATTCGGAATGAGCAAAGCCACCATTTCGCTCCCGGTCACGGTCACGGTCATCCAGCCGCCGCGGGGCATCAGCGCCATATTTGGAAAGTACCGCACCCCCATCATGATCGGCGCAGTGGCCCTGGCCGGCCTGATCCTGATTGCCGTGCTGTTGACCGGGCAACTGCGCCTCCCGTCTGCCAAGGCGCGGCGCGCGGCCCGCAAGGCCAGCATCGACCCGCTCACCCAACCCGTGCCGATCCTCGCCGAAAGGCCGGTGGCAGCTGAATCCGAAAAGCCCAGGCGGCGCAAACTGTGGAACCTTCCCGCCGCCCGACCCCGCCCCGTGGACGCCCCCGCCTACCTCGTGCGCCTCCAGGCAGACGGGCAGCCGGCGGCAGGCCAGCCAATTCCGCTGGCCGAAAAAGAGATGACCTTCGGCGCCGACCCGGTTCAGGCCGCCCATGTGCTGGACGCCCCGTCCATCTCTGCGCTGCACGCGCGCCTCAAGCAGGCGGAGGACGGCGGGTTCCTGCTCTTCGATGCCGGCTCGGTGGCGGGCACCTGGGTCAACTACGAGCCAGTCCCCCGAGAGGGTCATCGGCTCACCCCGGGGGATGTGGTACACTTTGGGCAGTTAGTCTACCGCTTCCAGTTACGGACACCACCTCCCATTACCCAGCCCAGGGTGACGCTCGAAGAACCCGTAGAATGATTCGCTCCGCCACCGCCCACATGCACGTTGCTGCGCTCAGCCATCCGGGCATGAGCGGCAAGAACAACGAGGATCGCTTCTCGGTTTCATCCTTCACACTGAGCGAAGACGATCCCCGTGCGGTCATCTTTGCCGTGGTTGCAGACGGGATTGGCGGGCATCGGGCCGGCGAAGTGGCTGCGGAACTGGCAGTCAACTACATCAGCCAGGGGGTCAGCGAAAGCAACGGCAAAAAACCCTTGAAAGCCCTCGAAACGTCCATCCACGAGGCCAGCCAGGCCATTGCGGCCCACTCGGCCGCCAAGAGTGAACAGGAGGGCATGGGCGCCACCTGCGCCTGTGCGTGGATCACGGACCGTCAATTGTACATTTCCCACGTCGGCGATTCGCGCATCTACCTCATCCGCGGGCTGCGCATCCGCCGCCTGACCATCGATCATACCTGGGTCCAGGAGGCCGTCGACAAGGGCATCATCAGCCCGGAGCAGGCCCGCGACCATCCCAACGTGCATGTCATCCGCCGCTACCTGGGTTCGGTCCAATTGCCCGAGGTCGATTTTCGCATGTACCTGGAGGATGGCGAGGACGACGAGGAAGCCATCGGCAACCAGGGCTACGAGATGGAGCCGGGCGACGTGGTGCTGTTGTGCAGCGACGGCCTGACCGACCTGGTGTGGGACGATGAAATCCTGCAAACGATGCGCTCGAAGAGCAACGTCAAGGCGGCGGCAGAGGCGCTGGTCGACCTGGCCAACCAGCGCGGCGGTCACGATAACATCACCGTGGTGCTGGTCGCCGTGCCGCGTTCGCATCAACCCGTCGACAGGAAAAAAGGTTTTCTCGACTGGCTGTTCGGGGAAAAATAAGACCCTGCTTCCGCAGGGTCTTTTGTTGTTTCCAGGGTTACGCTTTTTCCAACGCAAACTTGTGTTTGCCGATACGGTAATTGCCGTTGTGCAGGATGACCTTCTCCACCAGCACTTCGGGCACGTCCACGAACGAAAAGGTATCTTCGATGCGGATCTTGCCGATGGCCGAGCCGGGGATATCGGCGTGGTGGGCGATGGTGCCGACGATGTCGTTCGGGCGCACGCCGTGGAGTTTGCCCTTGCCCATCTTCAGGCGGGTCATGCCTTCCTCGTGCGACTGGCGTCCGCCGCGGGAGCTGCGCTCGCCGCGCTCGGCATGTCCGGAGGCAAAGCCGCGCTCGAAGCGGGAACCGCGCTCACCGCGGACAAAGCCGCGCTCGGCCGGGTAGGCGGGTCTCTCCGCCGCTTCCGCGACGTTGGCCACGGGGCGCTGCTTCTCACCGGCGCGCGCCAGTTTGAGGGCGGCGGCGGCCACTTCGATCAACTCGTGGCCGTCGGCAACCAGCTGCTCGATCATCTCGCGCTCGCGTTGATAGCGTCCGCGGCCCAGCCAGACCTTCATCATGTCGATGACCTTCTGTTCGCGTCGCGCGCGGATGTCGTCGGCGGTGGGCAGCTTGCCCAGGGTCAACGGCTGCTTGGTGAAGGCTTCGATGTCGCGCAGGCGGCGCTTCTCGCGCGGGGTGAAGAGTGAGATGGCGATGCCCGTCTTGCCGGCGCGGCCCGTGCGTCCGATGCGGTGGACGTAGACTTCGGGATCGTCGGGGAGCTGATAGTTGATGACGTGCGAGATGTCATCGATGTCCAGGCCGCGGGCGGCCACATCGGTGGCAACCAGCACCTTGATCTGGTTCTCGCGGAAGCGGGCCAGGATGCGTTCGCGGGCATTCTGCTCCAGGTCACCGTTGAGGGCTTCGGCGGGGAAGCCGCGCTGGGTCAATTCACTGGCCAGCAGGCTCGTCTCGGCGCGGGTGCGGGCGAAGATCAACACGCTGGTGGCGTCCTCGATCTCCAGCAGGTTCATGACAGCGTGCAGCTTGTCGGACTCATGCACCCAGTAATAGCGCTGCTCGGTGGCCGCCACGGTCATCGTCTCCCGTTTCACGTTGATGGATTGGGGATCGCGCATGAAGCGCTCGGCCAGTTTGCGGATGCGGGTCGGCAGGGTCGCGCTGAAGAGCGCCGTCTGGCGTTCGGCCGGCGTCGCAGCCAGGATCTTTTCCACGTCTTCGATGAAACCCATGTTGAGCATTTCGTCGGCTTCGTCGAGGACGATGGTCTTGATCCCGCTCAGGTCGAGCACGTCGCGCTCCATCAGGTCGATCAAGCGGCCCGGGGTGCCGACGATGACGTCCACGCCGCGGCGCAGGTTGTTGATCTGCGGGGCGTAGGGCTGGCCGCCATAGACTGCCAGCACGCGGACGCGCAGGTGCTTGCCATACTCGTTCATGGCGGAAGCCACCTGCAAGGCCAGCTCACGCGTGGGCGCAAGCACCAGCGCATGCGGCTGGCGGCTGAAGGATTCAAGTTGGTGAAGGATGGGGAGGGCGAAGGCAGCGGTCTTGCCGGTGCCGGTTTGAGCCTGACCGATCACGTCCACGCCGGTCAGCATGAGCGGAATCATGCCAGCCTGGATGGGAGTCGGCTCGGTATAGCCGAGTTCGGCTATGGCCTGCGTCAGCTCGGGACGCAGGTTCAGGGAGGTAAATTCGGTTGTCATCAGATTCCTTTGTTCGTCATTGCGCGCAAAACGAAACAACCTGTGCATACCAGGAGACTGCTTCGCAATAACATGAATATTGGGCTGTTCTGATGACTCCGTCCAACGACTTTCCTGTCAACCACGGCTCGCCTTTGCAGGTCCGCCGTCCCAACAAAAAGCCCGACGATTGCGTCGGGCCATCATTCAGAGCAATCAAAACAATTCCCAGAAGCGTTATGCTCCATTTGGAGCGGCGGGAGTATAACACAGTTTTTGGGGATGCGCGGGCGGGTTTTGGAAAAGCCTCCAGCCGCATGGGGGCCTGGAGGCTTTGATTTGAGCCTTGCGCAACGCAGGCGATACCGCCTTACGTCGTCAGCACGTCCCGCGCCCACTCGCGTTCGCGGTTATACCAGTCGATCAGGTTGGCGACGCCGCGGCTGAGGGTGAATTGCGGCTGCCAGCCGAGCATCTCGCGCGCCTTGCTCACGTCGGCCCAGTTGGTGAACATGTCGGCCAGGTTGGGCGGGCCGTATTGCAGGTTCGCCTTTTTGCCGGTCAGTTCCTCGATCAACTCCACCAGGCCGTTGATGGTGATGACCTCGTGCCCGCCCAGGTTGATGACCTGATAGCCGACGGGTTTGAGCGCCGCGACCGTGCCGCGCACGATGTCGTCGATGTAGGTGAAGCCGCGCGACTGTGTCCCGTCGCCGTTGATGCGCACGGGCTGGCCCTCGGTGACCCACTGCACGAAGCGGAACATGGCCAGGTCGGGGCGGCCGGCCGGGCCGTAAACCGTGAAGTAGCGCACGATGGTCACATCGATGTCATAGAGGTGATGATAGGAATGGGTCAAAGCCTCGGCGCCCTTCTTGCTGGCGGCATACGGCTGGAGCGGCTCGCTGCTGGAGGCCGTCTCAGGCGTGGGATAGGGCGGGTTCTCGCCGTAGATGCTGGAGGTGGAGGCCATCACAATCTTCCTGCATCCGTACTGGCGGCAGACCTCCAGCATGTTCAACGTGCCCAGCACGTTCGACTCGAGGAAGACCCACGGATTCTCCACGCTGAAGCGCACGCCCGCGCGGGCGGCCAGGTGAATCACGCCGTCCAGCTTGTCGTTGCGGAACAGGTCGATGCAGGCCTTCTCGGAAATATCCGCCTTGTGAAAGGTGAAGCCTTTCAACGCCTGGAGTTTGTTCAGGCGGTATGCCTTCATGCGCGGATCGTAGGCGTCGTTCATGTTGTCGATGCCGACCACGGTATGCCCCTGCTCGAGCAGCATCTCCGAGGTGCGCGCGCCGATGAATCCCGCCGCACCCGTTACCAGGTAATGTGCCATGTTCACCTCATACTATAATACCCACGGTCACAAATTGCGCTTTCCCCTCTCTAAAAAAGCGCAATTTGTGACCGAGTGCGGTATAACTACGTCCTGGGCAGAGCCGCGCTCCCTTCGACACTCCCTTCGGTCGCAGGGCAGGCTCCTGCGGCTACGCCCAGGACGAATGATTACAACCTCTCCACGTTGGCGCTTTCCTTGCCCAGTTTACCGGTGGCGTTGCGTCCGTCGAACACGAACCGGGCGGTTTTGATGATGGCGGGATAATCGTAGACCTTATGGTTGGTCACGATCACCACCGCATCCGCGTCGGCGACGGCGGCCATCACGTCCTGAATGCTGTCCATCCTCCAGCCTTCGTACTCGTGGTGGATGTGCGGGATGTACGGGTCGTGGTATTCGACGATGGCGCCCTTGCGCTTGAGCAGCCCGATCACGTCCAGAGCGGGCGATTCGCGCACGTCGTCGATGTCGGGTTTGTAGGCCGCGCCCAACACCAGCACCTTGGAACCTTTCAACGCGCGCCCACGTTCGTTCAGGGCTTCCATCACGCGGTTGACCACGTAGCGCGGCATGTTGGTGTTGATCTCCGAGGCCAGTTCGATGAAGCGCGCGTTGTAATTGAAGGACTTCATCTTCCACGAAAGGTACAGCGGGTCGATGGGGATGCAATGCCCGCCCAGGCCGGGGCCGGGCGTGAACTTCATGAAACCGAAGGGCTTGGAGGCAGCCGCATCGATGACCTCCCACACATCCACGCCCAGGCGTTCGCACATGATGGCAAGTTCGTTGACCAGGCCGATGTTGATCATGCGGAAGGTGTTCTCCAGCAGTTTGGCCATTTCGGCGGCTTCGGCAGAGGAAACCGAATGGATGTGCTGAATGGCGCCCGCGTACCAGGCCGAGGCCACTTCGCTGCAGGCCGGTGTGATTCCGCCCATCACCTTGGGCGTGTTGAGGGTGGTGAAGTCCTCGCGGCCCGGGTCGACGCGCTCGGGCGAGAAGGCCAGGAACCAGTCCTCGCCGACCTTCAGGCCGTGCTCATCGCCCAATTTGGGCAGCAACACTTCACGCGTGGTGCCCGGATAGGTGGTCGATTCGAGCACCACCACCATGCCCGGGTGCATATACTTCGACAGTTCCTCGGTGGCCGAGAGGATGAAGGACATGTCAGGATCGCCCGTCTTGCGCAGCGGGGTCGGCACGCAAATGCTGACCGCCTCCACATCCTTGAGCACCGAGAAATCGGTGGTGGCGGTCAACAGGCCGGCCTTGACCAGCTTCTCGATGGCCTCGGTCTTGACATCGGGAATGTACGACACGCCCTGGTTGAGCGCATCGACCTTGCGCACATCGGGGTCCACGCCGACGACGCGGAAGCCCGCCTCGCCGAACACGACGGCCAGCGGCAGGCCGACATAGCCAAGTCCCAGAATGGAGATCGTGGCGGTCTTGTCTTGCAGTTTCTTGATCAGGGTGTCTTTGGTGGTCATGAAATGTTGCCTTTCTTTTTCAAAGTTGTTTAGAACAGGCTCAACTGTTTGAGATGATCGTTGTGGATCTCCTGCGCCTTCGGGCGCGGGACGGCCCGACCCAACCCGGCGCGGGCCTCCTTCAAGAGGTCGGGCAGCCTGACGAAATCCGCCAGGATGAGCGTTTTCAGCGCCGACTGTTTGAGCGCATCGGCCGGAGGGTACATGGGAACCAGGTAGCGAGCGCCGACCTGGCGCAATTGCCCGTGGATGGAACCGATCCGCGCCCCGGGCAGGAAGTGTCCCAGCGCGCAGCGGCCCAGGGTGACGACCAGGCTCGGGTTCACGGCTTCGACCTGACGGTCCAGGAACGCGCCGCAGGCGGATAACTCCGCGGGCTGCGGGTCGCGATTCCCGGGCGGGCGGCATTTCACCACGTGGCCGATCCACACCTCCGAGCGGCGCAATTCGGCTTGCGCCAGCAGTTGGGAGAGGAATTGTCCCGCCGCGCCCACGAACGGGCGGCCCTGTTCGTTTTCATAGAAGCCCGGCCCGTCGCCGATGAACATGACCTCGGCGGCGGCAGGCCCTTCGCCGGGCACAGGCTGGCGGCGCGAAGCGTGCAGGGGGCAGCGCTCGCAAACGGCAATCTCGGCGGCGATCTCCGCCAGGGTCTGGCTGTGGTTCACGGCCCGTCTCCAGCCTGCTCGAAGCGGGTCAGGTCGAGCGACATCAGGAGCGCATCCTCGTAATTGTCCTTGTAGTAACGAGGGCGACGCCCGTCCTCCACGTAGCCGAAGCGGCGGTACATGGCCTGCGCCGCCTCGTTGCTCGCGCGCACCTCCAGCAGCGACTGGAGCGCGCCCTCCGCAACGGCGGCGCGCAGAACGTGCGCCAGCAGGCACTCGCCAATGCCCCGCCGCCGAAAATCGGGATGCGTGGCAATTGTCGCCAAGTGCGCCTCGTCCACGATCATCCAGACCACCGCCATGGCCGCGATGCGTCCCTCCTCCGCCTCGACCACCCAGCAGCGCGCGGCGGGGTTATCGGTCACTTCGAAGCGGAAGGAGCGTTCGGGCCAGGGCAGCGAAAAAGACACACGGTCGATTTCATACACGGCGGGCAGGTCGGCCTCGACCATGCGGCGGATCAGCAGGTTCATCCCGGGATCGGCTCGGAGGCGTGCAGGTAGATGGGCGCCAGGGAGGCCAGCTCGTCGACCTGCCCGGCCTGCCAGCGCGCCCAGGCCAGTTCGGCCAGGATGGCAGGGCGGCGCACCGAATTGGCCGCGCTCATCAACGTCACGTTGACGCGTTTGCGCGCCAGGCGCTGGCGTTCCTCTGCGTTCAACTCACCGCACACAATGGTGGGACTTTGGATCTGCTCGGCCAGCGAGTCGACCGTTTCCACCCGGGCCGCGCCCTGGGCCTGCCACCCGGCTTCGGAAGCCAGGTACCAGCCGACGGCCAGGCGTCCGCGCCCGGCTTGCAGCGCGGCGGCCAGCGGCAGGTCCGAGAAAGGCTGGGCGGCGGCGACCACATCCAGGGTGGGGATGCCGATCACGGGCAGGCGGCGCGCCAGGGCCAAGCCCTTGACGAAGGACAACCCGACCCGCAGGCTGGTAAAGGAGCCTGGCCCGATGGCCACGCCCAGGGCCTGGACGGATTCCATCGTCAGGCCGCAGCGGGCCAGCAGCGCGGCTGTGGACGGGGCCAATTCAACGGTGTGGAACTGGCGGTTGGTCCAGCTCATTTCGGCCAGCACCTGCGCCCCGTCGTAGGCGGCCAGTCCAACCTGGGCGGTGGACGTGTCGATGGCAAGTAACATCAATCGCCTCCAAAGACGGCCTGACGCAGGTCATCCAGCAGGGTGTCATGGCGGTGGCCCTGCGCCTGGAAGCGCATCTTGCGCTGTTCCTCGGCCAAATATTCCATTTCGAGCCAGATGCGGTTAAGGGGGAGCAGGTCGCGGATGCGTTCGGGCCATTCGACCAACAGCGGCCCGCGGGCCAGCATGGCGTCGAGGTCCAACTCTTCGGCTTCGGGGAGCGTTTCGAGGCGGTAGGCATCCATGTGATACAACTGCGCGCCATCGGCGCGGCGGTACATGTTGACAATGATGAAGGTGGGACTGGTGGCGGCATCCAACGCGCCCCAACCCTGCGCCACGCCCTGCACGAAGGTGGTCTTGCCCGCGCCCAGGTCGCCCTGCAAACAGATCAGGTCTCCGGGCCGCAACGCTGCGCCGAGGCGCATTCCCACACGGCGGGTCTGCTCGGGACTGCGGCTGAAGAAGTCGAGGGTGTGTGCATCGAGAATGGGCATACCGCGCTGAATTCTACTCCAAAAAAACGAAAGCCGCGCCGCCCCAGCCAATGAATGGGCGCGCCAAACCTTTCAAACACTTTGCGATTTTTTTGCGATTCACGAAATCGTTCAACCCCGTCTCTGTTCTGCGGGCGGCGGTTTGCGTTTGCGCCTAACGCAGGTATTCCAAAGCCCGCGCGATATTTTCTTCGAGCGCGGCGGACATGTCCAGCACCAGCCGCGGTTCCTGCCAGGGGACGTAATAGCCCCGCACCCGTTCCACGTCGGCCCAGGTCAACTCATGCCAACCGGGGATGCCGCGCTGGCGGGAGAGCAGGCGGGCGCGATGAAGCTCCTCATCGGCGCATACGCACTCGATCACCTTCCAGCCGGCGTTGAATTCCGCCGCCAGGCTGCGCCAGCGAGCGCGAATCGACTCGGCGCCGGCCACGCTGTCCAGGATGGCCGACTGTCCGAACATCAATTGCCGCCGCGCCAGCACGGTAAGCATTTCATAGCCGAGGTAGCCGCTCCTGGAATCCGCGGCGGGGGCGAAGCCGTTTTGCAGCAGCACGGCCTCCAGCCAGTCCTTGGCAAAGATGGGAACCTGCAACCGGCGCGCAAGCGCCTCGGCCACGGAGCTTTTCCCCGCGCCGGGCAATCCTGTAAAGATGATGAGTTGGGGGGACACTATGGTTTGGGCGTGCGGGTGCGCGTCGGCGTGGGGGTGGGCTTTTTGGTATTGGTGGGCGGCGGCGGGGTCTTCGTCCGCGTCGGCGTGTTGGTTGGCTTGAGGGTGGGCGAAGGCGTCATCCGCGCAAGTTTCTCCAGGTGTTCCTCGGCGGCAGCGCGCATCTCTTCGGTCGTGGCGGACTTGGGCAGCTTGAGCAGGGCCTGCCAGTCGTCGCGGGCTTCCTTGAAGGCGTTGCGTCCTTCGTGGGCCAGGGCGCGCCAATACAAGACCAGGGCTTTCTCTTCGTCCGTTTGCGCCAGGGCCATCGCGCCCTCGGCCTGCTGGTAGGCGGTGCCGAATTTCTCCTGCCCGTAGTAGGCGCGGGTCAGGCCGATCTTGACCTCGAAGGTCTCGCCCGTGACGGGGATGCCGCGCTCGAAGTCGGCCTGGGCTTCCTCGAAGTCTTCGGCTTCGAGTTCGCACATGGCGCGGAAGAAATAGACCTGCCGCTGGCGCGGGTCGAGGGTGATGCTTTTGGTAAACAGCGTGACAGCCTTTTCACAGTCCCCGGTCCTGTAGGCGGCTTCACCCAGCAGGGCATGCACTTCGCCGTTCTGCGGGTCGTAGAGCACGTAGGTGTCGAGCGCCTGCGCCGCATCCGTGTAGCGCTCCAGGTCGATGTACAGGCGCGCGCGCAGCAGGTAATTGGGCAGGATGGTGATGTCCATCTCGTGGACTTTTTCCGCGTATTCGAGCGCGCTCAGGGTGTCGTCCAGCATCAGGTAGGCGCGGGCATAGCCGTAATAGACCATCGTGAGATCCGACAGGAGTTTTTCAGCGGAGGCAAAATCGGCCAGGGCCTCCTCGGCTTCCTTGTGCAGGAGGTGATAATTGCCGCGGTCAAGATACACTTCGCCATAGTTGGGGTCGGCTTGCAGGGCCAGATCGTACAGTCCCAGCACGTCGGCGCCCGGGTCGCGCAGCAGGCTGGCGCGCGCCAGTCCCAGGTAGGCGGCGGCAAACTGGTCGTCGATCTTGAGGGCGTCGTTGTAGGCGGCCAGGGCCTCCTTGGCGTTGCCGTTCAAGCGATAGGCTTCCCCGATTTGGAAGTGCAGGTCGGCGGAGTCGGGTTCGAGGCGGATGACCTCCCGCATGGCGCGCACGTACTCTTCCAGGTCGCCGCGCTTGAGCGCCGCCTGGGCCGCGCGATACTGATCCACGGATATGGGTGAGCGCGGCGTGTTGACGTAGGGTGGCGTGGGGGTGTACGTGGCGTCCAGCATTGTCCACAGCGGGGGCGGCCCGTTGGGCGTGGATTCGAGGATGGCCTGCCCGCCAATGACCGTGACCGTGAAGGTGAAGGTGGGCGACGGTCCCGGCGTAAAGGTATCCGGGTTGTTGGCGCGGTTGCTGCGCGGGATCGTAAAGCCCAGGATGACCAGCCCGATCAGGGCCAGGCTGGCGATGCCGATGACGGCCAGGCGCGCCACTGGATTCGACGTGACCGCCTTGACGCCGGAGGGTTTGGGCTGCTCGTGCGCGAGGAGCAGTTTCTCCTCCCAGGCGCGCGGACGATTGAGCGGGAAGGATTGGACGGTTTCATCCGGGGGCAGGGCGCCCAGCAGGATCAGGCCGCGTTTGGCGGCGGCATTCTCGGGGTCCAGTTTCAGGGCGGTTTGCAGACAGTAAATGCGTTCCTTTTGGTTGTCCACCGCGGCGCTTAACCAGATCCAGTAGGTGGCATTGCCCTGGTCTGCGTTGAGCAGCATGGTCAGCAATTCGCGGGCGCGGGCCTTGTTGCCCTGCCGCAGCGCATCCACCGCTTCCTCGAACATGGTATCTTCAGCCATGCCTTGATTTTACCTTACTCGTGGAATTCTTCGACTTGATAAATTTGCACATCGACATGCCTGACGCGCCACAGGCCGGCGGGGGCCCCCATTTTGCGGCACAGGTGATCGAGGAAATCGGCGCGGTCGGGAATCTGTTCCCAGACCTGCGGCAGGAAGGTGGCGCGCTGCCACCTGTCGCGCAGGATGACTCCGTCGACGTGCGGGCGCAGGCGGGCGAGCAGGTCTTCGGGGGTGCCGTATTCGAGCGGAACGGGAGCGGTCAGGCGCGATACTTCCAGATGGATCGCCTCCAATTCGACGGGCGTCACGGGCGGGAAGCGGGGGTCCTCCAACGCGGCAGCGACGGCATGTTCGCGCACGTCATCGACCAGCGGCTGGTACGCTTCGAGTGCGCCGATGCAGCCCCGCAGGTTGCCCTGCACGGTCAGGGTGACGAAGGACGCGCCCGGTTCGAGCAGGCGCGGCGTCAGCGTGGACGGGTCGAGCGGCGGCAGGGCCTGCCCGCGCACGCCGTTTTCCAGCGCCTCACGCGCCAGGCGCAGCAGGAGCGCCTGCTCTGCGGGGGTCAATCGATCTGGCATGGTCTGCTCCTTCCAAACGGGTACGCGCTAGGCAAGATGCCAGTATGCGCGGTTGTGATACACCAACGGGCGTCCATCCCCCTCGCCGCGTGCCGCTGCAACCTCGGCCAGGAAGACGGTGTTCGTCCCCGCGGGAATGGCCTGCACCACGCGGCAGTCGAGACAGGCCAGGGCGCCCGTCAGGGTGGGCGCGCCCGTCGACAGGGTTTCGGTCTGCAAACCGAGGAAGCGATCTGAGTCCTCATCCGTGCGCCCTGCAAAACGGTCCGAGAGCGCGCGCTGGTCGGCAGACAGGATGCTGACGGCAAAGGCGCCCGAGGCCTGGATGAGACGGTGTGTGCGGCTTTGCGTGTGCAGGGAAATGATGATCAGCGGGGGTTCGAGGGATACCGAGGTAAAGGAACTGACGGTCATGCCGTGCCGTTCGCCATCACGCGCCGCGCAAACCACGGTCACGCCGGAACTCCAGGCGCGCATGGCCTGGCGTAATTGTTCGGGGTCGAGAGTCATACTGGAAGTCTCCATGAGAGTTATCGGTAAATTGTTTGCAGGCGCGCCGGCTTTGTTGAAATAACAACCTTCGCAAGGGCGGCTGAAAGCGCCTTAACAAAAATGGAACTTGCTGGTAAAGTCTTTTTGTGAGAGAACAGACTGACCAAACTCCAAAAGCAGTATACCAAACCGTTTGTCAAACGGGCAACCACCCCGCCCTTTGTTCAACAGTCGCCCCCTTGTGAAAAACTTTTCCCATCCCGCGGGATGAAGACCGCAGCGCAACATTCCTGATGCATTAACGGGTTGAGCAGGTCAGCCTTTTGCGACTTAACGAAACAATCAAGACTACTGCAAAAACCTTTTTTAAACACGAAGAACACGAAGGAAATACAAAGGCGATTTACAAATGTTGAACATTCTCATCGATTCGCTTGAAGAAAACCTTCGCGATATTTAATTCCCTTCGCGGTGAAATAGACCTTTTTGCAGGGACTCAATCGTTAATCTGCAATATCTTGCGAGTGAACTGTAAGTGCCGTCAAGCCGCGCGCAACGTGAGCGTTGCGGTACGGGATTTTCTCGGTAAGCCGGCGTTGAACGGCAGCGTCAAGAAAGGAAACCAGTCGTCCCAGCCTCCCATGCCCAACCTGCTGCTCACCGGCGGACGTTCGCCCGCCTGCCTCGAATTGGCGCGTCTCTTTCAGCGCGCGGGCCATACGGTGTACATGGCCGAAAGCCTGCGCGGACATCTTTCCGCGCCCAGCCGCGCCATCGCGCAGAATTTTCTCGTGCCCCCGCCGCGCCAGCAGCCGGCCGCCTACCTGTCTGCGCTTGCTGAGATCGTCCAGCGCCAGCGCATCGACCTGGTCATTCCCGCCAACGAGGAGACCTTCCACGTCGCGCGCGGACGCGGACGCCTGCCCGTCTTCACGGAATCGCTCCCAACCCTGCGCAGCCTGCACAACAAATGGGACTTCATCCGCCTGGCCGCCTCGCTGGGACTTTCCGTGCCCGAGACGGCGCTGCTTCAAACCCAGGATGACCTGCTGGGGGTCTTCGCCCGCTGGCGGGGACTGGTTCTCAAGCCCGCCTTCTCCCGCTTCGCCTCGCGGACCCTGATCCTGCCGACCGTCAAACAGGCCCTGTCGGCGCTGACGGTCGCTCCCGCCAACCCGTGGGTGGCGCAGGAATTCGTCACGGGCGGGCAGGTCTGCACCTACAGCGTCGTCCACGGCGGACGCATCACGGCGCACACGGCCTATCGCTCCGAGTTCACGGCAGGGCAGGGAGCGACCATCGCCTTCCAACACGTCGAGCATCCCGCCGCCCTGGCCTGGGTCGATACCTTCGTGAATACGCTGGGATACACGGGGCAGGTCTCCTTCGACTTCATCGAGGATGAGCAGGGAGCCGTGACCGCCCTGGAATGCAACCCGCGCGCCACGAGCGGCGTCCACCTGCTGGCCGCGCACCCGCACTTTGCGCAGGCCTTCCTCGATCCCGCCCTGAATTGCATCACCCCCATCGGCGAAAACCGTTCGATGCTCGGCACCGCCATGCTGCTCTACGGCCTGCCCAACGCCATCCAAAAGGGGACATTCAAACGCTGGCTCGACCTCTTCCTCTCCAGCCGCGACACGATCTTCACCTGGAGTGATCCCCTGCCCGCATGGCTGCAAACCCGCAGCATTTTCCATTACCTGCGCCTCGCCCGGCAACAAGGCATCAGCCCCCTGCAAGCCTCCACCTTCGACATCGAGTGGAACGGAGAAGACCTTCCAGCCGACTGAAACCCGCCGCACATTGCGCCTGCCCTTTCCAAAAAACGCACTTTATGACCGCGCTGGGTATAATCTGCCTGCCGCCCGGCCCCGACGGCGGGAACATGGAATGTTGCACAACCAAGGAGACCAGGATGCCAGACTATGATGTGATCGTGATCGGCTCCGGCGCGGGCGGGTTGACTGCCGCGCTGGCGCTCGCGCAGGCGGGCAAAAAAGTGCTCGTCCTCGAACAGCATGACCAGCCCGGCGGCTGGACACATTCGTTCACGCTGAACGGGTATCGTTTTAGTCCAGGTGTGCATTACATCGGCGACCTGCACGAGGGCGGCGGGCTGCGCCGCATCTACGATGGGCTGGACGTGTCGCAGGATTTGGCGTTTGTGGAACTCAATCCCGATGGGTACGATCACATCGTCGTGGGCGATAAGCAGGTGGATTTCCCCAAAGGCAAAGAGAATCTCATCGAGCGGTTGAAGGGACATTTTCCGCACGAGGCGCAGGGAATTGAAGGCTATTTCAACGACCTCACAAATATGATCGAAGGTCTGCGGCGGATCGGGAACTTGTCGAACCCGTTGCAGGCTGCGCAGGGTGCGGGAAATGTCTTGAAGTGGATGCGCGCCACGGGCGCCGACCTTATCAACGCGCACGTCAGCGATCCCGTGCTGCGCGGCGTGCTGGCGGGGCAGTCGGGCGACCACGGGATGCCGCCGTCACAGGTCAGCGCGTTCATGCACGCGGGGATCACGAGTCATTATTTCGAGGGCGGGTACTACCCGATGGGCGGCGCGTTCACGATTCCGCGCGCGTTCGTCCGGGGGCTGAAACGCGCGGGCGGGCAGATCAGGCTAAAGTCCAGGGTGAAGCGGATCATGCTCGAGGGGAGAAAAGTCATCGGCGTCGAATTGGAATCGGGGGAGCGCATAGAGCTGCGCCGCGCGGGAGTCGTCATCTCCAATGCCGATCCCGAAGTGACGTTCGGTAAGTTGATCGGGCGCGAGCAGTTGTCGGCGAAGTTGAGGAGGAAGATCGATGGGGTGAAGTATTCGACGTCGTGCCTGAGTCTGTTCTTTGCAACAGATATGGATCTGCGCGGCGCGGGACTCGACTCGGGCAATATGTGGTACTACGATCACGCAGACGTGGACAGGATTTACGCGGAGGGACTCACGGATGCTTTGTTGCGCGAAGAGACGCCGCCTGGGATGTTCCTGACTGCCACGACATTGAAAGACCCGTCGAAGATGCACAAGACGGGAGCGACCGCGGGACATCACACCTGCGAGTCGTTCGCGTTCGTGAGCTACGACGCGTTCGAGCAGTGGGCGCACACGAAGTACGGCGCGCGCCCCGCGGACTACGACGCGATGAAGGAGGACCTGGCCTGGCGCATGGTGCGCGGACTGGAGAAGCGCATCCCTGGCTTGAGCAGGCACATCACGTATTACAGCCTCGGCACGCCGCTGTCGAACGAGCATTATCTCAACGCCACGCGCGGAAATTTATACGGCATTGACAAGCGCCCGTCACAGGTGGGTCCGCTGGGATTCACGGCGAAGACCGAGTTCGAGGGTCTGTTCCTGTGCGGACAAAGCACAATGAGCCACGGTGTGGCGGGAGTCACGGCTTCGGGAATCGACGCGGCGAAGGCGATTTTGAATTGCAGGTCGAGGGATATTTTGACGGGGAGCGGAAGTGGTCCGCGCTTCTTGCAGGCGGAGGAGGCGAGTCAGGTGAGCGGGTGGGGGGATGTGGATGAGATGGAGGTGTGAGGGGGTGGGGATACGGATTACGCTGAAGGACTCGGAAGGGTAAAATAAGCCTATGAACAAGATTCTCCAAGTTGAACGAGAAATACAGTCGATGGATGGCGGTGCTTTCCAGAATCTCTGTGACGCTTATTTGTTTAGGAAAAGAAATCTGGAAAATATAAATCCATTAGGTATGTTGATCGGCACAAACAGAGTGCGCCAGGGAACTCCAGACACTTTTTCTCTACTTCTTAACGGAAAATTCCTTTTTGTCGAATATTCGTTGCAACAAACAGGTCTGTTTTCAAAAATCAACGATGACTTAAGAAAATGCTTTGATGAGTCCAAAACACACATCAAGGTAGGTGATATTCAGGAGATAGTTTATTGCTATGGTAGCGTTTTGTCCCCAGACGAAGAACTGACCTGCTTTAGTTTTTGTGTCCAGTCGGAGAGGGATGTTTCAAGGCGCAAAACGCTAATTTGAACCGCGAAGGACGCCAAGAACGTGAAGTTTAAAAGGTTTTCTTTGCGATCCTAGCGCGCTTCGCGGTCAAAAAGCGGCATTGGTTGGGTTCTCCGACAGCCTGCTGGCTGTGCAGAATTGCGAATCACGCGGCATCAGCCTTTGGTCTTTCGTCTCTTCCTCCTGCCCTTCCTCATCAACTCCTCGATCCAGGCCACGAACGGCTCGGGGGGCAGATAGTCCATCAGCGGCCAGGGCTGCAAACCACGCGCG
>JBMOMS010000237.1:0-5459 GCA_049324895.1 Chloroflexota bacterium | reverse complement strand
CATCAAGGTTTACCTTGATGCGACCCGCATGATGGAGAACGCCTACTTCATCCAGCAGCGTGAGGAGGGCTACGCCGACAAGACCATCGCCCAGATCCTCAAGGAGTTTTGCAGTTACACCGACGCGGCCTGGATGAGCGCCAAGAAGGACAACCTGGTCAACATCGGCGGCTGGCTGGCGATCAACGATTGGAATATCTTCGAAGAGCTGCGCAACCTGGTGGTCGTCTACGAAGGCCTGCACACCTACGGCGGCCTGGCCGGGCGCGACCTCGAAGCGCTGGCCATCGGCATCGAGGAATCCGTCAAGGATGAGCACATCCGCTCGCGCATTGGGCAGGTGCTGTACCTGGGCGAACTGCTCACCGATTGGGGCATTCCCATCGTCCAGCCCGTGGGCGGGCACGCCATCTTCCTCGACGCGAAGGCCTTCTACCCGCATCTCAAGCAGGTCGAATTCCCCGCCCAGACCCTTGCGGCCGAACTCTACCTCGACTCGGGCATCCGCTCGATGGAGCGCGGCATCGCCTCGGCGGGACGCGATCCCAAGACGGGCGACCACTACTATCCCAAGCTGGAACTCACCCGCCTGACCATTCCGCGGCGCGTCTATACCCAGGCGCACATGGATGTGGTGGCCGAGTCGGTCAAGGCCGTCTACGACGCGCGCGAATCCACCCGCGGCCTCAAGATGGTCTACGAGCCGAAGTATCTGCGCTTCTTCCAGGCCAGGTACGAGAGGCTGGAGCGGTAGACAGGCAGGAGGGTAGACAGGAGCCGCATGTCAAAACTCGACGAATTCCGCGCCTACCGCCAGCGCATGAACGATCGCATCCTGGAGATCGATCATCTCGGCATCAAGCGTTTCTTCAACCTCGACACCGCCGCCTACAAGGACGCCGCGCTGGATGGCAAGACCAAGGAACTGCTGGGGCTGGTTGCCTCGACGGTGCTGCGCTGCAACGACTGCATCGACTATCACCTGATCCAGTGTGTGGATGCCGGTTGGACCGACGCCGAATTGTACGAGGCCCTGAACGTGGCGCTGGTCGTCGGCGGCAGCATCGTCATCCCGCACATGCGCCATGCGGTCGAGACCATCGACACGCTGCGCGCCGAACAGGAATTGTAATTGGATGGGTCACGTTTGAAGCGTGGCCCATTTTTAACCCCGGAGGAACCCATGACCGAACCTCGCAAGAAAATGATGCTGCCTGACCTGTTCAAGAAGGTGGCCAACAACCAGCCCATCACCTGGCTGACCTGCTACGACTATCCCACCGCCTATATGCAGGACCAGGCCGGCGTGGACATGATCCTGGTGGGCGACAGCCTCGGCATGACCATGCTGGGCTACGACTCGACCCTGCCCGTCACGATGGAAGACATGATCCGCCACTCGGCGGCGGTGCGGCGCGGCGCGCCCAACGTCTGGCTGGTGGGCGACATGCCCTACATGACCTACCAGCCCAGCGTCGAGACGGCCATCCGCAACGCGGGCCGCTTCATGGCCGAAGCCGGCTGTGACTGCATCAAGCTGGAAGGCGGCGTGGCCATGGCCGACCGCATCAAGGGCATCGTGGATGCGGGCATCCCCGCCATCGGCCACCTGGGACTCACGCCCCAGTCCGCCTCGGCCCTGGGCGGGTTCCGTTTGCAGGGCAAGTCTGCCGCCCTGGCCAAGAAGATCGTCGACGACGCCAAGGCGCTCGAAGAGGCGGGAGCGTTCTGCATCCTGCTCGAACTGGTTCCCGACCGCCTGTGCCAGCTCATCACCGAGCGAGCGAAGAACTGCATCATCATGTCGCTGGGATCGGGCCCGCACGCCCACGGCCAGTTGCTGATCTACCACGACGCCTTTGCGCTGTATCCCAAGTTCAAGCCGCGCATGGCCAAGGTCTTCGCCGATGCGGGCGCGGTCATCCGTGAGGGGCTGAACGGCTACGTCAAGGAAGTCACCGAGAAGACCTTCCCCGCCCGCGAGAACTGGTTCACCATGCCGGACGAGGAATACGACGAATTGGTGAAGATGCTGGATTAATGTCATTGCGAGGAGGGCGTTCTTCCCGATGGCACCCCGAATCTCTTGCGGGACGAAGCAATCCTCCGCCATTTTGCGGGGATTGCTCCGGGCAAAGAACGCCCCCGCCATGACATAAGGAGACTAATATGAATATGACTCAAAAATTACTCAAGATTTCGCCCGACAAACTCAAGGCGTTCAATTCTGTTTTGCTTGACCCGAACTCGCAGGTCATGAAGGATTTCTTTGCAGTGGTCGCCAAATACGGCACGCCGCAGCAAATCAACCGCAAGCATCGCGCCGCCCGCAAGATGGAGAACCTTTTCAAGGTCGTGCAGGAGCGCAATCCCGATGCGGTCAAGGATTTGAACTGGTTGATCGAGCAGCGTGACCGTGGCGCCTTCATTTCCGTTAAGGATTATCGCGGCAAGGTCCTGGGCGCTGCGGCGGACAAGATGAAATTCAAGGACAAATATGCCGTCACGCTGGAAGTCTCGGCGCTGCAATACTTCCCCTGGGTGCGCGCCATGGCCGAACAGGCCATCACCAACCAGACCCTCGTGCCGGGCCGCTTCATTGCCGTGCGCAACATGAAGGAATCCGAAGCCGACGGCGACCTGCCCGCCATCGTGGCCGCGCTGGACATCCTCGGCGCGTCCTTCGTGGAGACGCTCGACACGCGCGGCACCGACGGCTCGAACCCGCATCTCGGCGGCCCCGCCACCATCACGGGCTACTTTGGCGGCATCGGCCAGCCCAACGAACACGCGCTGCAATGGCTGGATGAATTTTTGTATTACTACACCAACTACGGCGTCCAGCACGTGCTCAACTTCAACGCCGGCACCATCCTGCTGGCTTTTCTGCTCTACCGCATCGGCGTGAATATTCAATTCAAGATTTCGGTGTACTTCGGCTCGGACAATCCCTACCACGCGTTGTGGATCATGAGCATGGCCAAGCTGTTCAGCCGCGAAGACGGCACCAGTCCGCTGATCGGCTTCAACTGGTCGAACTCGGTCAACAACCAGACCATGGAACTGACCGCCGACTTCCGCGAGGCGCTGGGATTCGAGAAGGTGGTGCGTTTCGAGCATCACATCACCGAGACCTACAAGAGCATCGTCATCCAGCCCTACAACCGCCGCGCCGAACTGGTGGAGATCGCCGACCACGTGGCGAACATCGCCGCGAAACACGAGGGCGGCGACCCTGAAATCGACAGCGCCCGCGCGCACCCTTCCGACATCCTCGAATATTTCCGCGCCAAGGATGAAATCATCGCCAGCGGCGACTGGGATAACCTGCGCATCAACTTCCTCGACAAGGTGGACGCCGCCAACCGCACTGCCTGGGCGCTTACCGAAAAGGGCCTGAGTTTCGTGGCCGCCAGGAATTTGCACAAGTAAACTCCGCTGGTTGAGTAGTGCAACGTTCTCCCGCCCGTATCGAAACCAGCATGGCATAAGCGACATGAAATTGGTGGTCTCGATACGTTCCTCGCAAAGAACGCTCGTCACTACTCGACCACCAGAGGAAATAAGAAAGAAGACTGAATGATCCCCTCCCGAATGAACACCTACCTCCGTGAGCGCCTGTCCGACTCAGCCTGGGACAAGCGCCTCGTCCGCGATGGAAGCCTGTGCTTTCTCGAATTCGACTCGACCGACGTGGACCAGCTCGCCCGCCTCGGAATCGCCGTGGACGCGCTCGGTCCGTACCGCGTCGTCTGCATGTGGGACGAGGCCTCGCCTCTTGAAATCGGCGGCTACCTGGTGGTGGATAACCTCGCCATGGGCAGGCCCTCGATGGGCGGCATTCGCATGTTGCCCGAGGTGACGCCCGCCGCCATCCACAACCTGGCGCGCGGCATGACACTCAAGAACGCCGCGGCGCACCTGCCCTACGGCGGCGGAAAATCGGGCCTCGTGGCCGAGCACGGGCTGACCCCCGAACAGCACACTGAGGTGATCCGCGGCTGGGCGCACCTGTTGTTCCGTTACCGCGACATCTACCTGCCCGGCCCCGACGTGGGCACCAACGATGCCGACATGAAGACCATCGCCATCGAGAACGGCATCGACAACGCCCTGTCCAAGCCGGCCGACCTGGGCGGCAACCGCATCGACCAGCTCGGCGCGGCGGCGGGCGGCACGGTCATCGCCTTGCAGGCCCTGCTCGAAGAAATGCCGCGCCTCAAGGCGCTGCCGCAATTCGAGTCGCTGGAAATTCCCGCAGAGGCGACGGTGCTGATTCAGGGCTTCGGCGCCGTCGGGGCGCACGCCGCCCGCATCCTGCGCGAACGCCTGCCCACCGCCAGGGTCATCGGCATCTCCGACGCGGACGGCTATCTCTTCGACCCGAACGGGCTGCCGCTGGATGAACTCTTCGGGCGCTGGCAGCGGGACGGCATCGTCACACGCCGCTTCTTCCTCGACCAGATGTCGGCGGGCAGGGGCGGCTCGCTCAAGTACTCGACCGAACCCAATGACCTGCTGCGCGAGAGCGCCTTCTGTTTGATCCCCGCCGCGCCCATCGCCAACTACCTCGACATCGACGCCGCCTCGAAACCGTCCATGACGGTCGACCGCATGGGACGCTGGGTTGTCAGCGTGGAGGGCGCAAACACCTACTCGCCCGATCCCGCCCGCAAGTCGGCGCGCGCCCGCATGGAGCAGGCCGTCTACCGCCAGCGCGGGACCCTGATCGCCACCGATTACCTGGTCAACTCCGGCGGCGTCATCTTTGCCGCGCAGGAGAAGCTGATCCAGACGCCCGACGAGCTGCGCATCCCGCCGGAGATGCTCGGCGACCGCCAGGCCGTGGATGGCTGGCTGCAAGCCCACGCCGCCGAGTTTGCCGCGCTGGCCGAGAAACGTCGCATCGCGGGCGACAAGCACCGCGAGGAAGCCATCCGCCGCAACATGCGCGAGCTGGTCGACCTGCTCATCGCCGACTCGGACCTGCTGCCCTGCCAGGCCGCGGAACGCATCAGCGTGCGCCGCATCGCCGCCAAGGAAAGCGGACGCACCGCCGCCGACCTGATGGAATCCCTGCCGACCATCGAAGTGACTTGTTCGCTCAGGGAAGCCGCCGCCAAACTGGTCGAGGCGGGCAGCCCCATCCTGGCGGTGGTCTCTGCTGAAAACGAAATCGCGGGCATCCTGACCGAATGGGACATCACCCGCGCCGCCGCCCAGGGGATATCCAGCGCCCAGCCCAGCGCCGACGTGATGACCCGCGCGGTTGTCACCTGTCCGCCCGAGGCGGGCATCCTCGACATGCTGCGCCTGCTCGAACTGCACAGGATTTCGGCCCTGCCCGTCGTGGAGGCGGGCCGCGTGCGCGGCATGGTCAGCGCCGACCTGCTGGCGAAGAAATCGCTGGCGCGGCTGCTGCAATCCCAGGCCGAATAGCGGGGCCAGCCTGCAATCCA
>JBMOMS010000236.1:0-40397 GCA_049324895.1 Chloroflexota bacterium | reverse complement strand
CCCCCTGGATCGAGGCCCTGGCTGCCGAGGGCATCACGGGTGGCTGCGGAGGCGGGAAGTACTGCCCGGAGCAGGTCGTCACCCGCGCGCAGATGGCGGTCTTCCTGGTGAAGGCTTTTAACCTGCCATAGCCAATTCCCCGAACCTGCAAACAGGCCGGCCTGCCACAGAGCTGCCGGCCTGTTTGTATGCAAAGCCGTTATTCTTGCCAAGCCGCGCGATTGCGGGTAAGATACAGGCATGGCATCCCTTCCCATTCATTTTCGACGCGCGCTGGTTGTGGCGGGCATCCTTGTGCTGGTGCTGATGGTGATCGATATGAATCGCCGCCTGGAGACGCTCAACACGCTCAACGGGCAGGCCGAAATTCGCAGCACGCAGATGGAGCAGGCCTTGCAGACCCATGTGGCCTTGCAGACCAGGGTGGCCTATGCCGGCTCGACGGATGCCGTCGACGAATGGGCGCGCAGTGTGGGGCTTTCGCAGGCGGGCGACCAGGTGGTGGTGCCCGTGGGTGTGCCCGGCGGGGAGCCGGTCAGCACCGAGGAGCCGACGCCTGTGCCCACTCCGCTGCCCAATTGGCAGGTGTGGTGGAATTTGTTCTTCAGCGACTAGGGCGGACTTCGCTGTCCCATGCTGGATCGTCTGCCCCTTTTCCCCGATACTGTTTCCATTTTCAATGACCGCCTGACCCTGTGCGGACTCCCGCTGGATGACTTGGCGCGGGAATTTGGCACGCCCCTGTACCTCTACGACCGCGCGACGATGGACAACGCGGCGGCAGACTACCGGCAGGCGCTGGCTGCGCATTATCCCGCCTCATCCCAATTGACGTATGCGGGCAAGGCCTGCCTCAACCGGGCGGTGGCGCGTTGGGCGCGGGAAAGCGGCCTGTGGGTGGATTGCACCGGCGCGGGCGAAATCGCGATGGCGGTTGCAGGCGGGCTGCCCAGGGAACGCATCCTGGTGCATGGCGTGAACAAATCCAACGCGGATTTGCAGGCCGCCTTCGAACATGCGGGCACGCTGGTCGTCGACCATCTTGAGGAATTGGAGCAGATCGCCCCCCTGACGTCGGACTCCGCGCCCGAACTGTGGCTGCGCTTGCAGCCCGGCATGGCTGTGGACACGCATCACGCCCACACGCAGACGGGTCAATATGACAGCAAGTTTGGGATGACGCGCGAAGAGTGGCTCGAAGCGGCAGCCTTTTGCCGCGCGCATCACCTGCCGCTGACGGGCATCCACTTTCACCAGGGATCGAATTTCCGCGACCCCGAGCCGCTGCTGCCTGCGATCGACCTGGCCCTGGACCTGGCGTGGGAGATCGGTTTTGCGGGCGCCTGGCATTTCTGCCCGGGCGGCGGCTGGGGGATGGCTTATCACGAGGATGAGCTGCCCAATCCCCCCATCGAAGAGTACGTGCGCGGCATTGCCGACGCCTTGGTGGAGGGCTGCCGCCTGCGCGGGCTGGACCTGCCGCATCTGCACCTCGAACCGGGCCGCAGCCTGGTGGCGCGGGCGGGGGTGGCGCTCTATCGCGTGGGCGGCAGGAAGAGGCGCGGGGACCACACCTGGCTGTTGGTCGATGGCGGGCTGGCGGACAATCCGCGCTATGCGTTGTATGGGGCGCGATATTCCGCTTTAACGGTGGCAGGCCCGGGCCGCGAACGGGTCGAGCGCGTCCACCTGGCGGGACCGTATTGCGAGTCGGGGGACATCCTCCTCAAGGGGCTGATGCTGCCGCAGGTCGAGGTGGGGGAGTTTATCGCGGTGCCGATGAGCGGCGCGTATCAACTGAGCATGGCCAGCAATTACAACGGGGCGCAGCGCCCGGCCGTCCTGTGGCTGGAGGATGGGGCCGCGAAACTGATCCAGCGGCGCGAGACGCCTCCCGATCTGCTGCACAGGGACCTGGTGGAGCGGGGTCAGTAATCCGCCTTTTCGATCATTTGCAGGAAAAATTCCACAATCTGTGGATCGAAGTGTGTGCCTGCCTTGGATAGCAGGTATTTGCGCGCCTTGTTCCTCGACCAGGCCTTGCGGTAGGGACGGTCCGAGGTCAGGGCGTCCCACACATCGACCACCGAGAAGATGCGGGCAGCCAGCGGGATCTGTTCGCTCTTCAGTCCGCGCGGGTAGCCGTTGCCGTCCCAGCGTTCGTGATGGCAGTAGGGAATGTCGAGGGCGGGGCGCAGGAAGGGGATGAGTGAGAGCATCTCGAAGGCGTATTGCGGGTGCAGCTGCATGATGCGCTGCTCCTCGGCAGTCAGGGAACCTGGCTTGCGCAGGATGGAATCGGGAATGCCCATCTTGCCGATGTCGTGCAACAGGGCGCCGCGGCGGATGTGGGACAGTTCCTCTCCCGAAACATTCAGCGCGCGCGCCAGGTCGAGGGTGAGTTCGGTGACGCGGCGGGTGTGGCCTTCGGTGAGTTCGTCGCGCAGTTCGAGGGCGCGCGCCCAGCCTGCCAGGGTGTTGTCGTAGGCCTGCGCCAGGTCGGCAGCGTGTTGTTCGACAGCCTGCTCGGCGTGCTTGCGCTCGGTGATGTCGCGGTAGTTGATGACGATGCCTGCAATATGCGGGTCGTGCAGCAGGTTGTGGCCGGTCACTTCGTAATGCCCCCAGGAACCGTCCTTGCGCTGCAGGCGGTATTCGCGCGTGATGATGGCATTGGGGGTGCGAACTCCGTCTTGAAACGCCTGGAGCAAGCCGGGCAGGTCGTCGGGGTGAATGTGGCGAAAGACGCTGCGGCCGATGGTTTCCTCGTAGGTGTAGCCGGTCAGGGATTGTTCCTTATGCACGATGTAGGCGAAATTTCCCTCTGCGTCCAGGATGGCCACCCCTTCGGCGGCGTTCTCGACCAGGGCGCGGAAATAGGCTTCGCTGCGAGAGAGCGCTTCGGCGGCCTGGGTGCGTTCGGTGATGTCGCGGAAGTTGGCGACCACGCCGCGCATGCTGGGTTCGTGCAGCAGGTTCTTGAGTGAGACCTCCAGCCGCCGCCAGCTTCCGTCGGCGTGGCGGGCGCGGTAATCCACCAGCGTCAGGCTGTCGGGCTGCTCCATGCAGCGTCGCAGGGCCGCGATGGCGCGGGGCAGGTCTTCGGGGTGGACGATCTCGAAGGCGTGGAAGCCGATTACCTGCCCGGGATCGTAGCCCAGGATCTTTTCCTCGGTGGGGGTGATGTAGGTGAATTTCCCATCCTTGTCGATCAGCGCCACGCCCTCGGCGGAGTTTTCGGACAGGGCGCGGAAGTAGGCCTCGCTTTGCTTGATCTTGGCGTACAGTTGTTCCAGTTCGACGGCGTGCGCGCGGGTTTCCTCATCCAGGCGGGTCTTGGCGAGGGCCAGCGCCACCTGGCTGGCGGCCTGTCGGAGGGAGGCGATTTCTTCCGGTGGGAAGGAGTGCCTTTCCCGAAAGGCCAGGAAGAGGCTGCCGAGGTTGACCCCATTGGCGGCCAGGGGCGCGGCCAGCAGGGAGCGCACTGCCAGCATTTCGGTGAAGCCCGCGGGAACGCGCTGGTCGCTGCGGGCGTCCTCCAATGCCAGGATCGGTTCCTGTTCCCCGGGGATGCCGGCGCCGGGCAGTTCCCCTGCGTCGGCGCGCATTTGCATGAAAGTCGTTCCCAGGGGGCCTGAGGCGGCGACGGGTTGGGGGAGCGTTCCGCCGGCATCCCAGCCGGTCAGGTAGCAGCCGTCGGCAGAGAAGGCTTCGCGCAGGCGCCCTGCCATGTCCGCGAGCATATCCGCCAGGCTGGAAGTTTCGAGGGAGGCGCGGGTCAGGTCGGCCAGCAGGGTCTGATGGCGGACGTGAAATTGCAGGCGCTGGTCGGCCCGGATCTTTTCGAGGGCGTACCCGATGTCATCGGCCAGCTCGGAGAGCAGTTTGATCTCCTCGGGCAGGAAATGTCCCTTGGGGTTGGAGTGGTCGACCACCAGGACGCCCAATGGACAGCCTTCCCGTACCAGGGGCAGGGCAGTGGCAGTCCGTCGGGGATGATGCGCCAGGCGGGGGCAGCGGGGGCACAGGTTGTCCTGTTGGGAAGCGAAGACCTCGATGGGCGACTGTTTTTGCAGGGCCAGGATCGCGCAGGCCAGGCCTTCCGCTTCGTTGTCAAGGCGGGTGGTGAAACAGGCCGGGTCCAGGTCTTCGCCGGCCTGGGCGGCCATTTTCAATGTGACCCCATCGGCTTGGAGCAGGCCGATCCAGGCGAAGTCGTAGCCCAGGGTGGATTGCAGCTCGCTGCACGCCTGTTGAAGCAGGCGGGTGGCATCCTGTTCGCGGACGATCAATTGGTTGATGTTGGATAGGGTGCGCAGGGCCAGGCCCAGGCGTTGTTCGCGGTTCAGGCTTTCGCGCGTGGCCTCCAGGCTGCGTCCCAGCGCGTGCAGCAGATAGGAGGCCGAGGTCAATACGGCGATGCTCAACACCAGGAAAACCACCGCGCCGCTCAGCCACGCGGCGGGGTCCGTGGCATTGGCCTGCAATTCCAAAGGCACAAGGATCTGTTCCGTGACCTGCAGCCAGCCGATGGCGACGTAGGTCAGCAGGACACATGCCAGCATGACCAGCCCGGCCGCCAGATCGAACAGGATGGCCGTGAGAACCACCAGGGCAAAGAAGAACATGCGCCCGTCGCCGCTCAAGGCGGCGTTGTGCAGGCCCACCATTCCCAACACGTACAGGATGAAGAGGAACAGCCCCGCGCGCACCTCGTAGCGCAGCCCGCGATGAAACGTGATGAATGCCAGCAGCGCGGTGGTGGTGACAAAGATGGAGATCACCAGCAGCGCGGAGAGTTGGGGCGATGAGTAGTGGTGTCTCAGACCCTGGTAAACGTCCACCACGTTGTTGATACCGCCGGCCAGCGCGATCAGCCAAATTATGAAGATGCCCCGCAGGATGCCGTCCAGAACCCGCATACGCCAGCCGGCGAGTTCTGCGGGAAAATCGGCCAGCGCGGGTTGAACTTCCAACAGGCGCAGGCGGAAGAGCGTCCAGGCAAACATCAGCCCGGTCAGGGAAAGGGCTGCGGGGGTCAGGTCGAGGTCGGAGAGGGCGGGCAGCATGCGCAGGCCTGAAAGCGCGTTTGCCGCCCAGGGAAGCAGCACGCCCGCGACGATTGCCAATTCCCCGCCCCCGGCCTTTCCATTTGCGCGGGACAAAAATACCAGCAGTAAGATCCCGCCGAGGAGGAACAGGCAATAGGAATAGGCAATGTTGATCCAGAAGAACAATCCCCTGGAAATCTCCCATTCGAGCGGGATTGCCAGCCCGGGCCGCACGCCGAGGTCCAGGTATAGGGTGTGAAATTGGCTGGTAAGGAATAAGGAAAAAATGAGGATCGGTTCGACGGCCAGGAGCAGCAGGAGGCGGCGGGATACCCAATGGCCGTGTCCCGTAAATTGAAGCGCAAACACCAGCCAGGCAGCGGGCAGCAGCAGGATGCCGATGTATTCGAATTGGAGCCAGAAAACTTTTAACGCCAGGTTGTTTGCGCCGAGTTCCAGGGCGTTGCCCAGTGACCAGACCATGACCGCCAGCATGGCCAGGGAGAAGGCCGCTGCGCCCGGGGAGGAGCGTCTCTGCCAGCCAAACCAGCACAGAAAAGCGGCCAGGATCGCAGACGATAATGGAATCAAAAGCAGGGGGTGGGTCTGCCAGTTCATTGGGCAAAATCCAGGCGCATGGCTTGGGCCTGGTCGATAAAGATAGCGGACGGGGTGAGTCGAGGCATACAAAACATAACGGGGATGTAATCATTATACGGGCAACCCCGCCTTTTCGCATGTTTTTCGCCCCGCCAGTGGGTGGCAAAGCCTATCCGCCCAGGTGTTTCAGGCCTTCCTGGTCGAGCAGCACGAATTCGGTGCGGGTGACCTCGATCAACTTCTTGTCGGAGAAATTGTACAGCGCGCGGCAGACCATCTCGCGCGTGGAGCCGACGCGCGCCGCCATTTCGTCCAGGGTCAGGTGGCGTGACATCGATGCCCCGCCTGCGCTTTCGAAATGTTCCAGCAGCAGCCGCGCCAGGCGTTCCGCCACGGATTGGAAAGCCAGTCCCTCCAGCTTCTCGCTGGCGTATTGCATGCGCACGGCCATCAGGCGGCACAGTTCCCAGGCGGCATGTCCGTTGCGAAACAGGATGGAGGTGATCGCGTCGCGCGGCCAGAGATACAGGCGGCTGGTTTCATGCACCTGCAGGGTGACCGGCATGGCCGCGCCTTCCTGGAAAAAAGCCAGCCCCCAGAAGATTTCGCCTGTTGGAAATGTGGTGACCAGCAGATTGCGCCCTTCAGCCGATTCCTTCACGGCGTCCACGCTGCCTGCCCCCACCAGGAAGAGATACGGCCAGACCTCCCCATAGAGGATCACGGATTCTTCTTTTTGATAGATGCGTCTCGAAGCCAGCCGCGCCGTTTCTTTCAAATCAGCAGGGGGGAGCGAAGCGAAGACCGAGTTGGCCTGCAGGAGTCTTTCCAATTCTTCCATGAGGAGCCTGACTTTCGTTATGGGCGGCTTTGCTTTAAGGCAAAGACTTTCAAGGCGCATCGTGCTATGTTTCACACAAGATTATACCTTGAGGAGAATCAAGCATGAAAAACAATCGAAAACTTGGAAGCGTCCTCGCCATCCTCGGCATCCTGACGGGACTGCTGGCTTTCTACCTGATCGCCAGTCAGTATAACCTGCTGATTGCGTCGAAGACCGCTGATGCCCGGCTGGATGAGGCGACCTCCGTCCGCATCACGTACGCGGTGCTGGGCTGGCTCAGCGGCGCGACAACGGCGATCTGGGCGGCGACCTTGTACGGGTTCCTGCGCCAGGAGAAGTGGGCCTGGTTCTGGGGAGCGGTTGCGGCGACCATCCAACTGCTGGCGGGATTCTTCCCCGCCATCCCCGCCATGGACAGCCACCTTCCCACGCCGACACTTTCCGTCTTTGGGATTGCGATCATCCTATGGTTCGGCATGTTGATCATCGGCGGCGTGGACAGGAAGATTATCACGCTCACGTTCGTTGCCGGCTTGGCCTACGTGCTGACCTTCATCGACGGGGTTGCGCCCATCGCCAAGTACACCACCTCGCAGGATGACCCCTTCTGGAACGGCATGTATGTGATGAGCCAGCAGGTCAGTTGGTGGGGAGCGGCGGCCTGGGCGGTCTTCATCTTTGCGGTGTTGAAGAAGAAATCATGGGCCATCCCGCTGGGAATCTTTGCTGGGACGATGTCGATGCTGGCGGGCTATCCGCTTGGGCTGCATAATGCCCTCTTCGAGGTGCATCGCTTCTCGATGTTCCTGCCCGCGCCCCTGTTTGGGACGGGATTGCTGATCTATCTCGCGCTCCCCTCCACGCGGCGGATGCTCGAGGCGTGGAACATCAGCGCGTAGAAGGAGCCAGGCGGCAGGCAGGATGGAGCAGGTGTGATTTATGTCACAGAAAAGCAGGCTGACTTGTGCCACAATTCATACATGACAACTGTGCGCAGTCGTCGAATTTTGCTCCCAAGGAGAATGCACAAATGGCACCAATCAAGGATATCCTCTTCCTGCTGCTGACAGGCGGCCTGGCCGCCTACCTGTGCTGGTATTTCTACCAGCGTTACAGCCTTCATAAAGCCCTGCACAACCTCTACTACCTGATGGGCTTTGCCGTGCTTTTGGTTTCGGGGCTGCTGCTGATCTTCCTCGGCCTGGGAATTTTGAAATCGCCCTACGTGCTGACCGTGGCCAGCCTGATCCCGCTCGGCATTTCGATGGGCCTGGCGGAGGAATACTTCCCTGCCTGGAAGAAATACTTCAAGTGGTTCGCGGCGGTCGGCTTCGTGGCGATTGCCGTCACCGGCATCGGCGGCATGGACTCGCTCAAGAAGATTGCCGTGCCGCTCTTCCACGGCGTGGCGGGCCTGGTCATCTTCCTCGGACCCTTCCTGGCGAAGGGCGCACCCAAGGGCTTCTTCTGGGTCGGCGTCGGCGGCCTGTTGATCGGCCTGGGCGGCATTGCGCTGGCCTTCATCTCCGTCGGGGCGCAACTGCTGTTCTTCAGCCCGGAGTTTGTCATGCTGATCCTGACCCCGCTGCTCTTCCTGATGGCGGGCGCGTTCACGCTGGGATTCACAAAGAAGGGGTAGGCCCTCACCCCTGCCCCTCTCCCGATTCGGGAGAGGGGTGTAATGCAATTATTTGTCTTTTGTCAAAGACGCCCTGCCTGACGTGTGATATGTTAGGGCAGGCACACCGTTTGGGAGCATTTTCCATGCAATTTATAAAAGACCGATTTAATTATCTCTTCAACTCCACCAAAGGACTGATCCTGGTGGCGATTGCCATGATCGGCATGGTCACGGCGGTCTGGGGCATGTTGTCCGGCCCGATGGCCGAGATGGGCGTGCGCGAGATCGTGATCAAACTCCTGCACATGGACATCGTACAAGCCGAGCGCGAAGGGCGCATCGTCATCCTGTACCATTCCATTGCCATGGCGGTGGTCGCCATCGAGACCTACATGCTGACCGGTCTCCTGAAGATGAAAGCATTCTTCAAGACGGCAGTGCGCGCGCTCATTACCGTCGGCTATATCCTGACAATGGTCTTCGGCATGGGCTTCGCCTACTTCGGCCACAACTGGGCTTTCCATGGGTTGTACATCACGGGCCTGTCGCTGATCTTCTTCGCGGGCGTGCTGCTGTGTGTGGCGCTCTGGCCGTGGAGCAGGGAATACTACATCACCGATAAGGAATACGCCCGCACCAAAAGCGGCTTCGACCTGGAACGCGCGGCCTTCTTCACCACCGCCGTGACAACCGTCCTCTCGGCCCTGTTTGGCGCGGTGCCAGGCTCGTATTTTGGCAATGGCTTCGAGGTCTTCCTGGCCGAGAACATCATCCGCTACCCGCACAAGTCTGTGATGGAGTACTCGGTCATCGGCCACCTGCACATCATGCTGGCGCTGATCGCCATCATGCTCACGCTCATCATCGGGCGCTGGCTGAACTTCAAAGGCGCCTGGCACAAGGTTGCCATGCCGTTGATGATCCTGGGCTGCATCGTGCTCAACCTGGGTGTGTGGGGCGTGGTCACGCCGCTCGAACCTGTGGCGCACATGATCATCTACATCGGCGCGACCCCGTCCATGTTGGCTGCGCTCTTCCTGCTCATTTGGAGTTGGAACAAGTTTGCCACAGAAGGCACCGCCCACCTTGCCAAACCGACCTTCCTCCAAAAGCTGGCCGCGATGGTCAGCGACCCGCTCAAGTTCGGCCCCACCTGGCAGATGCTGTTCATGAATTTCACCACCAGCGGCATCGGCATCTTCATGGCCATCCGCCTCGACGAGATCTTCCGCATGTGGCCGGCCCGCGAAGAGCGCATCGAGTTGACGGGGCACTGGCACGCGCTTTCGGCCATCATTGCCACCATCATCCTGATGTACTACGGCGACATGCTCGGGCTGAAGGGCAAGGTGCGTCAACTCTACGGTTGGAGCATCCTCTTCTTTTCCGACCTGGCCCTCGGCGCGGTGACGATTTTCGAAATGAAGCGCCTGTTCATCACCGAGGCCGAACAGCAGCCGCTGGTCAACGGCCTGATGTACGCCATCGACTTTGGCCTCGGCTTTCTGCTCGTCCTGCTCGCCATCGTGATGGTCTGGCGCCTGGTCGATCTCTTCAAGCCAAAAGGGCGCTGGACGGAGGAAAAGGAACACGAACTCTCGCAGGAGGTGGCGAAATGAAAAACACATTTATCATGTTATTGCGAGGAGCACAGCGACGAAGCAATCTCCCCGACCCACGCGGAGATTGCTTTGCAAGGAACGCTCGCAATGGCGGACGAAAAACGGGATTGCTTCGCTGGGCTGTCGCCCTCCTTGCAATGACGGTCCTGGCCGCCTGCGCCCCCGTGGACCTGAACGCTCCGATGCCCGTCTTCGATACCGGCGTCGACCCGAACGCCTGGGCGCAAATTCCCGCAGGTGAGTTCCACTTCGGCCAGTTCGACGAGATCACATCCACCGAGGCCTACGAGATCATGATTACCGATGTGACCGCCCGTCAATATGCGGATTATCTCAACGCCGCCGTTGCGGACGGCACGCTCAAGGTCGAAGGCGATTCCATCCTGGGCTTCTATCCCGGCGACGAGTTCCGCGGCGTGAAGCATGAACTCGAAATCAAAGCGGGCGACTGGGAATACCTGCCCCTGGCCGACCCGTCGCAGAGAGTCGAATTTGACGGGACCCGCTTCACGGTCCAGGCGGGGTATGAGAATCACCCGATGACGATGGTTACCTGGTTCGGGGCCTGGGGATATTGCCAGTATTACGATTATCGCCTTCCCAGCGAGGTGGAATGGCAGAAGGCCGCGCGCGGCACGGATGAGCGTCCCTTCCCGTGGGGCGACGAGATCCAGCGCAACAACGCCAACTTCTACGCCTCCCGCGACCCGTTCGAGGACATGAGCAGTTTCGGCTCCCGCACTTCCCCGGTCGGCTTCTACAATGGCAATACCTACGACGGCTATGCCACGCTCGACTCGGCTTCCCCGTATGGCCTGTATGACATGGCAGGCAACGTCTGGCAGTGGGTTGGTGACGTGACCGAGGGCCTTAGCGACCGCTTCATGCTGGGCGGCTCGAAGGACACCTACGACATGAACCTGCGCTTGTGGACGCGCAACAGCGCCCCGCCGATGTACTTCAGCCCGGGCGTGGGTTTCCGCTGCGCGCGGTGATGAGGTAGACAGGTAGACAGGTACGCAGTTATACTTCCACCTCATTTACTTGTGTGCCTGTTTACCTATCCATTCCCGGAGCATTGCATGACCACCACCCAATCGCAAATCGTCAATCGCAAATCCAAAGCAGCTTATTACTGGTCATTAACCAAGCCCCTGCAAACGGGCCTGCTATTGGCTACCGGCCTGGCGGGCTACATGAGCGCGCGTTGTCCCATTTTCAGCCTGCCCACCATCCTGGGCGCTTCCATCAGCCTGTTCCTCTCGATCGCGGGCAGCACCGTGCTCAACATGTGGTGGGACAGGGACATCGACGCCAAAATGGGACGCACCCAACACCGCGCCACTTCGGCGGGACTGGTGGACGGCAGTGAAGTCCTGCGCGTCGGTATGCTGCTCACAGTGCTTGGCGTCGGCTTGGCGGTGGCAATGGACGCGCTCTACGGCCTGGTGGTCTTTGCGGGCTGGTTCTTCGACGTGGTGGTCTACAGCATCTGGCTCAAACGCCGCACCTGCTGGAGCATTGTCTGGGGCGGCATTTCGGGCGCCATGCCCATCCTTGCGGGGCGGGTGCTCGGGCTTGGTTCGATTGACTGGATTGGGATCATGCTGGCGCTGGGCATCCTGTTCTGGATTCCCACCCACACCCTGACCTTCAGCATGAAGTTTGCCAAGGACTACGCCGCCGCCTGTGTGCCCACCTTCCCCTCGACCTACGGCCTGCCAGCCACCCGCGCCACCATCGCCATCTCGTCGGTACTTGCCGCCGCCGCAATGATCGCCGCCGGTGTCGGCATTGGCATGGAATGGGGCTTCCTGCGCCTGCTGGGTGTGCTCTCGGCGGGACTGCTCCTGTTGGCCTTCGGCATCACCTTCAGGCCGTCCGAACGGGTCAACTTTGGCCTGTTCAAATATGCCTCGGTGTACATGCTGGCAGCGATGATTTTGGTTGTGCTTGAGGTTTTGTAGGTCACGCTTGAAACGTGACCTGTAAAATTGCCATGAAAATGTCCCCCCTCGCCCGCGTCCTGCTTCTGCTTACCGGTATTCTGGCTGCCTATCAGGTCTCGGCTGGCATAGACGGTTTCGACACCGTGCCCATTACCGCCTACACCATCGGCTTTGGTGTTTTGCTCGTGGCGGGCATCCTGCTCACCATCTGGGGATTTGAAGTTTTGGATTCGCCCGCAGTGGTCATCATCTCGACGATTATTCCCCTCAGCCTGGCGGCGGGACTCGTCTGGCAGCACCTCGCTGCGCTGCGAATCCCGTACCTGATTCTCACCATCGGCGGTTTCCTGGCTGTCAGTTTGACCCGCGTCCGCCCCGCGCCTGGCAAAATCCCGACCCTCGTGCTGGCCATCGTCCACGGCATTGCCGGCCTGACGATATTCCTTCTGCCGATTGTTTTCTCGATTCAAGGAAAGACACACCCCCTGTTTTCGCTGGTCGGCCTGGGCGGCGCGTTGATCGGCCTGGGCGGATTGGCGCTCTCCTTTCTCAAGGCGGGCAAGCCCATCCTCTCGAAGGAACTCATCCTCAAGGCCCTGCCCGTCATTTTGTTCCTGATGACATTGTGCTTCGTGGTGGGATTCAAGTATGGATAAAGCGTTCATCCTCCTCAAATCCCTGCGCGGCGAGATGAGGAAAAGCCGCGCCAAAATCTGGCTTCGGGCGTTTTTGTTCGTCCAGTTTTCCCTGCTTTTCAGCGTGTACTTCTTCCGCGACATCGGGCATGGCTATTTCAAATGGGAATGGGTTGCCCTCGTCTTTGCCGCCTTCACCCCCATCGGATTGCTGCTCGGTCTCATTGTCCCCATGAAAGCGGACGTCGACCTGGGCGCGGTCACCTTCTCGCTGGATAAGTTCTACCTCTTCCTGATCTGGTTCCTGGTCGTTGCCAAACTCATCATCGGGCGCGTCCCCTTCTTCACCCCCGAAGCGGACTTCATCATGGCATCCATCATGGGCATCATGTTTGGGCGGCTGGGCGGGATTGGCCTGCGGGTGCGGCAGCTCAAACTTCGACACGGATTCACAGCATGACCAACCTCTTCTTCTCCCTCGGCGCAATTCTCGCCGCCATTTCCGTCTCGATGGGCGCATTCGCCGCGCATGGCGCAACCAGGTTCATGACCGAACAGCAACTCGGCTGGATGGATAAAGCCGCCCGCTACAACATGTATCACGCGCTGGCGCTTTTTGCCGTCGCATGGGCGCTCACCCGCTGGGCGTCCCAAATGGAATTGCTCAACGCAGCAGGCTGGTCCTTCGTGGCGGGCGTGGCGCTCTTCTCTGGCAGTTTGTATGTCATGGCATTTACCTCCCTGCGTCTGGGATACATCACCCCGCTTGGCGGCGTGGCGTTTGTTCTGGGGTGGATACTCCTCGCAGTTGCCGCATGGAAAGGTTAGACGGAGTCCGCAAGTTCTACTTGCGGATTGTCCAGAAGTAGAACTTCTGGACTCCAAAACATAAAAGGAGGCTCGCATGTCTTCCAATAGTTTTCCCGCAAAACTGCTGCGCTTCATCGGCATCGTATTGATGGCGCTCACGGGCGGATTCACCCTGCTGGGTGGAATCGGCACCGCCTGTGTTGCGTTTGCCCCGTTGGAGTTTGGCGAAAGCATGTCCAAACTCGCCCCCTTCCAGTGGCTGTACATCCTCTTCGTGCTTTTTGGAATTGCCATCGGCGTTTTGGGAATCTGGGCGACGGTCAAACTCGCGCGCGGACTATCCGACTCGTACAGGATGAGTCTGCAAGCGCTGGTCGCGGGCGTGCTCGTCGGCGCGATTCATATCTACATGTCGCGCCTGCTGCGGGGCAAATCCATGCCCGTGGATGCGGTGGTGTACACCACGGTTTTCACGCTGGTCGTCTTTCTGCTCTTCAAACTTCCCCCCGTTTGGCAGGGTGTGGATTTCTCCAAAGCCAAAGCCAGCGACGGGAAAAAGGCGGGCGGCGCGGCGGCTCTTGTTGCCGGCTTGTTCACACTGTCGATTCAATTCACGATGGGCGCCACTCACACCTGGGGTGGAGTCAATTATGCCAATGCGTTCAACATGACCATGACACTGGCAGGAATTGGCCTAATGGCCCTGGGCGCGGCGCTGCTCCTCCCCTGGGATGGACTGATGTCCGTATTCCGTCCCCGCGCGGCGCTATCCGACGGGAGTTGACCCGCAGCCCGCCAGCCGATTTGGTGCATGTTCTGCGGCGGAGGGCAAACCCGATACCCCCGAGGTGATACCCTTGCGGGTGTGTTCGTCTTTACCGCACTCGGTCACACATTCGCCCTGCCGTCTCGCACCGTCGTCCACAGGATCGCTGCGCTGATGCTCGCGGCATCCCTGCGGCCGTGGCGGGCGGCGCCAGGGAATTGCGCTTTTTTAGAGGGCAAAGCGCAATTTGTGATCGTGGGTATGATATGGGTGCGTTTCATCTCAGTTGAAACCCACAAGGGTGGTCGAGTAGCAGCGTTTTTTGCTGCGTATCGAGACCCCAAAGCGGTGGTTTCGACACTTGCACCTGGCGCAAGTGCAGGTGTACGGCGACGATGGTTGAGTAGCGTTCTTGGCGTATCGAAACCCGTCGCCTACTCAACCACCTGTTCTAACTCAAATGAAATACACCCGTATGATATGAGCCGCGTCGATTTCGGAATACGCCGTTCATGCCGCGTTTTCCTGGTTCCCTGCGTTATGCTCTCCGACATTTGGGTGGTTCCATCCCGCGAAATTTCGGCTAAAATATCGGGGACGGGTCTTGTGAAAGGAAATGCAATCTGCATATTGGCATTCCCGTCCACGAGGTATGATGACAAACCTGACTGACGCCATACAGCTGATCCGACAGGGGCGCAAGGAGGATGGACGCCGCCTCCTGGAGGCGGTCCTGAGACTCGACCCGCAGGATATCCAGGCCTGGTTCTGGTACGTGGAGACCCTGCCCGGCCTGGAGAATCGCATCCAGGCCCTGAACGCCTGCCTGAAAATGAATCCAGGCAACCCGCAGGTGCAGCAAGCCTTGCAGACCCTCCAGCGCCAGGTGGGTCAGGCGTCCCCCCCGCCGCCAGCTTCCAGCAAAGTCGATCCTTTCGTGAGCGGATGGCAGCCCACTCCTGAGCCATTCTCTCCCAAACCCGCCTTCGACTATGGCGACGGCGGCTCGTCATCCTTCGGGTTGGACGAGGAGGAACAGGACTACCTGGCGTCGGCGCCGCCCGAATCGGCTGACGAGTATGGGGGCTCCCAGCCCTCGAAATCCTCCATGGATTTTTATCCCCCGCCCTCGACATCCTCCAAGTTGGCCTTCGACTGGGACGCGCTGGAGCGCGAAGAGAACGCGCGCCGGGGCAAATCCCTGGTTGAAATTCCCGCGCCCGCCATCGAACCCATCGACGAGGACCCCGAACCGCCCGGGCGTTCGTATCCGTTCTACCTGGTTTGGTTGACGGCTCTGTTTCCCATTGATATGGACATGTATTCCAGCGTTCTCAATGATCCCGAGGCGGGCATCGGACGCGCCATCGAATGGTCTGCCATCGTCGGGGTCATTGGCGGGGTGGTCACGCCCATCCTGTTTTTTTTAAGCCCGGCCTTTAATTCGATTCGCAGCGATCCCCAATTTCGCAGCCTGATCAATACCGACAGTTTCACCACAAGCATGATCATTTGGCTGGTTATGACCGTGGTGGTAACGCCAATCATGCAGGTCATATCCCTGGTTATCCGCGCTGCCATTCTCAATTTCGTTGCCCTGATGTTTGGCGGAAAGGGCGGTTTTGGGCGCACGGCCTATGCCATGAGCGCCTATACCGCGCCTTTGTCCCTGATTGGCATTCTGTTTTCCTCCCTTGTGATGCTGGGACTGGCTTCCCTGGATACGTTTATGCCGTTTATATGGGTGAGTGTCATCCTGATGGGACTGTACACGAGTTTCCTGGATGTGCGCGGATTGATGGCGGTCCATGAATACTCCGCCTGGGATGCCATCAAGACCCTCGTGGCCCCGGGGGTGATTGCGGGCATCTTTGGCTGTCTCATCAACCTGGTGGTCGGTTTGACCTCGCTGGCTTTCTGACCGATCCCTGCGAATTCGCCTTCCCCATTACAAAAGCCGCCGAAACACTCGGCGGCTTTTTGCTACTTCCACAATTGTCGGGCCAAATCCACGACTTGTTTTTGTTGCTCCCCGCTCAAGCCCGTGAAGGGGGAGTTTTCCTCCACCGTGTCGCGGTTTTCCACGATCAATACGCGCGCGTCCTCGCTGAAGGTGTGCGAGTGCCAGGCCCCGCGCTTGACGTTGTACAGCTTGTATGGCTGCATATCCACTGCATGGACGGCGGTGACGGTTTCATCCCCCTCGCCCAGGAACAGGATGCAGCGTCCCGTCATCAGCACGAAGACCTCATCCGTTTCCACGTGCTTCTGCATTCGGTCGATCTTGTCGGGGGTCAGGTCGGGGGTGTAATTCATCAGCGCCACGCGCCAGCTTTGGTAATCGACCAGGGGTTTGTAATCAGGCCCATCGTGGGCGCGGACTTCGATCAAGGTTTCGGGGATCATCGGGCCTCCAGTATTTGGATGATGACAGGCTTCCTGCCGCTGAATGAGCAAATCCTGCGGCAGCCAACCAAGCTCGCCGACGATTTGAAATCGGCGGCCTTTCAGGCAAACTGCCTGTCCTCTGCTTTCATTCAGCAATTATAATGGTCTTGATGATCCTTTATGACCTCTGCCTGCCCTGGTACTGGGAATACGATGATGCCTTTGTCGAAATGGTCGAGCGCGCCTGTGAAGCGCAAGGCAAGACCCTCTGGCAAATCACTCCCGCCAACCTGCTCGAAGCCATCACCGCCCTGTACACGGGGGAGGTCAATTTCCGCACCTTGCTCGACCGCGCCCAGGGCGACATCCGCTTCGAGCCGATCAACCGCTGGGCCAGGGAGTTTGGCGCGCGGCGCATCAACCCCACTGAATTGTCGCTCTGGTCCGAAGACAAGGCCACCATGCACCTCGAATTGATCGAGGCGGGCCTGAACACGCCCCATACCATCCTGCTCTCGCCCTTCATCGAGGAACCCGTCGTGGCCCCGCTCGACCTGTCTCCGCTGGGGGAGCGCTTCGTCATCAAGCCGTCCAACGGCGGCGGCGGCGAGGGTGTCATCATGGGTGCTGATTCGGTCGAGCAGATTTTGCAGGCGCGCACCGAATTCCCCACCCAAAAGTACCTCATCCAGGCCATTGTCCAACCGCGCAATTTCGATGGGCGTGTGGCCTGGTTCCGCTGCTTCTATTCCGCTGGCGAAGCCTATCCCTGCTGGTGGCATCCCGAAACGCACGTCTACGCCCTGGTCAGCGCCGAGGACGAAGCCAGCCTGGGCCTGGCCCCGCTCAAAGATATTACCCGCCGCATCGCCGACATCTGCAAACTGGATTGGTTCTCGACCGAGATCGCCCTGGCCGGGGATTTCGTGGTTGTCGATTACGTCAACGACGGCATCGACACCCGCATCCAATCGCGCGCCCACGACGGCGTGCCCGACGAGGTGATGGAACAGATTACCAGCCGCCTGGTGGGACTGGCGTAAAAACTTCGGAGTGCGGACTTCAGTCCGCACCCCCTGTATTCGAGGAGATAACATGACCCGCGCCCGCGACCTGGGGATTCCACTGGAGGGGACGCCTGCCCCGCTCAATGCCATTACCGACATCCCAGGCCTGACCGTTGGGTTTGCCACCGTCATCAAAGGCGACTCGGCCCGAACGGGCGTCACCGTCATCCACCCGCGCGGACAACTCGACCACGCTCCCGTCTTCGCGGGAACGTTTGCTTTTAACGGCAACGGCGAGATGACAGGCGCGGCCTGGGTCGAGGAAGGCGGCCTGCTCGAAGGGCCGATCGGCCTGACGAACACGCACAGCGTCGGCATTGTGCGCGATACCATCATTCGCTGGCAGGCCGCGCAGGATTCCTTCTTCCAGAAGTGGTCCTGCCCCGTGGTGGCTGAGACCGCCGACGGCTGGTTGAACGACATGAACGGCTTCCACGTGGAGCCTGAACACGTGCTCTCCGCGCTCGACTCCGCGCAGGGCGGCCCGCTGCCCGAAGGCAACGTCGGCGGCGGAACGGGCATGATCTGTTACGAGTTCAAGGGCGGCACGGGCACCGCTTCGCGCAGGCTGCCCGCAAAGTTCGGCGGCTGGACCGTCGGTGTGCTGGCGCAGGCCAACTTTGGCCGCCGCCATCAACTGACCATCGCGGGCGTGCCCGTCGGCCGATACCTCACCGAGGACGCGCCCTTCACCAACGGGGAGAATCCGCTGGCCGAGCAGGGATCACTGATCGTGGTGCTCGCCACGGATGCGCCCCTGCTTCCGCACCAGCTCAAACGCATCGCCAGGCGCGCCACCCTCGGCATGGCCCGCACGGGCAGCCTGGGCGGAAACGGCAGCGGCGACATCTTCCTGGCCTTCTCCACCGCCAACCCCGGCGCGGGACACGGCGACGAAAACGGACTGGCGAATTTGCAGGCGCTGTCCAACGACAAGCTCGACCCGCTGTTTGCGGCTTCGGTTTACGCCACCGAGGAGGCCATCCTCAACGCCATGGTCGCGGCGCAGACGATGACCGGCAGGGACGGCATAACCGTCAAGGCGCTGCCGCATGGGGACTTGAAGGAGATATTGAGAAAATACAACCGTTAGCCGTGATCAGTTGGCGCTTTCACCGCAGTTCATCGATGCGGGTGCAGGTTGCAGAAACAAAAGTCCCGCCTCGCGCGGGACTTTTGTTTCAGGGTTTTACCGCGAAGATTTTTCAAAGATTTTCCCCGTGATCTTCGCGCTCTGCATGGCGCAGGGTTTTCCAGTCAAAAAAGACGAGATGGAACACGACCATTGCGAGAACGGTCGAGGCCAGCCCATAGCCCGCATCCAGTTCCTGCACGGTGAACAGGGCGGGACTGTGCAGGGCGCTGACGTTGTAGTTGGCAAAGATGGACGCGAACAGGTTGTTCGAAGCGTGCATGCCCAGGGCCAGTTCCATGCCGTTGTCTTCGATGGTGATCAGCGCGGCGAAAAAGCCGAAGGCGAAATAGCCCAGTCCCATCAGGATGGCGTTCGACGAAGAGGACATTTCAGGGTTGATGGCGTGCGGCAGGAAGAACAGCACACCGTTGATGAGGGCCAGCGCCCACTTGTTCTTTAGAATCAACCCCATCCATTGCAGCAGATATCCGCGGAAGAATAACTCTTCGGTGCTGGTCTGGATGGGGATGAGGATCAGCGCGACCAGGGTATACATGGCCAGCGTGAACGGCTGGAAGGTCAACACGTAGCGGCCAGGATGCAGCCGCGCCTCGATCACGGCGATGACCGCCGCCAGTCCGAACCAGACCAGGCCGCCTTCGAAGATCCTGCCCCAGCGGATGCGCTCCCAGCCCGTGACCAGAGTCCGCAGCGAGCGCGCGTGGAGGAAGCGCACCGCCAGCAGGGTGGCGATGATGAAGGGGAAGAAGGTCGACATCGTGACGGTGAAATCCAGCAGCACGGGGATGCCCGTGAAGCCCGTCTCGATGAAACGCGTGGCGGGGTCATCGTCTGTCATGACGTAGACGGCCAGCACGAAGACGGGGATCGAGCCCACGATCAGCCAGGCGCCCAGGATGCCCGGCAGGGAAAGCAGGTAGCGCCACCAGTTGTTTTTGCCCGTGCGCGCGACTTCGAGATAATCATTCATGGTCAGGTCTCCTGGGTTGGATCAACAGGCAGAATTCTACCCGAGGTGTGTGATTTGGTGGTGGTAATTTGATAAGTGACGTGGCGCGGAATACCCTACGGGTACGATGTGGCATTCCGCGTACCCGTGATTTGGCGGGATACCATCCCGCCCCACGGAAATCATCACTTCGTTTATGCCACTATCCGTGATTTTTGGTTGGGAACGAAAAAGCCCTGCCTCAGGCAGGGCTTTGGGAAAAGATGCGGGTTAACGCATCCAGTAAGGCTTGATGAGGTTGCCCTTTTTCGCGCTGCGCCAAAGCAGGTACACACCCGCCGCGAGGCAGACGATGACTGCAAAGATCGACGCCTCCGCGCCAAACTCTCCGCCCGAGAGCAGGGCGGGACCGTTGAGCGTGGACTGCAACAGACCCGCGACCCCGTTGCCTGATACCGCCACCCCGAACACGCCACCCTGGACGAAATTCCACGCAAAATGGATGCCGATGGGCAGCCAAAGCCGTCGGGTGAAGGTATAGGCGGCCGCCAGCATGATGCCCGCTTCGATGGCAATGGCCAGCGCGCTCCACCAGGTGGCGTTGGGATTGGCAATGTGCAATAAGCCGAAGATCAGCGCGGAGATCAACAGCGCCAGCCAGGTGCCCAGCGACTCTTCCATGATGCGGAACAGGATGCCACGAATGAGCAATTCCTCGATCACGCCTGAGACGATGGACATGCCCAGCACAGGCAGGATCACGCTCCAGGGATTGACTCCCGTGAGGTGGTAAAAGCCAAAGAGCGCGATCAGGCCGATGGTGACGCTGAAGAGCAGGGCGCCAAGCAGCGTTCCCAATCCCAGTTCGGGGACGGCATGCGGCAGAGATAATTCGCTGACGGCGCGCTTCTCCACGATGCGTACAAATCCAAAGTAGGCGAAGGCTCCCACGAGCGCCATGATGCATGCGCCCAACAGGTTGTACGCTCCCTGTTCCATTCCAGGGATTAGATGCAGAGCGGACTGGACCGGCAAGATCGCCAGCAGCAGCGCCACCAGCCCCAGGAAGATGCGGGTTACGGGGAATTGGAGGACGCGCTGGCCCCAATTGGGTTTGGCGGGTGGAGTGGTTGTGGATTGCATGTTATTCACTCACCAAGAGCCACTTGGCGAAGCGTCCGTGCAGCTGGCCGACGCCGCGCGCGATGTTCATGAAGATCGTCCACAACAGGAAGCCGCCCAGAACACACAGCGGGTAGGACCAGGTCGGAAAATAATGGGAAGTCCCGTTGTAGTACATAACCTCCACACCCGGTATCTGCTGGATGATCGGGATGGCCATGAATGCGAGCGAGAAACTCAGCACCACGACAATGGCCACAAAGTAGGTAGTCCCCAGCACGAACTGTGCGATCATGTAGACCAGCATCAGCCAGGTGGCCTTGTCGGTGACCAGCGCCTTGAGACGGTCGAGCCATTTCATGCCCTGGTGCGAGAATAACGGACGGCGCGGCATGCGCACGCCCAGCAGGGCTTCGACCAGGCGGCCTTCGAGCAGGGCCAGTCCGCGCACGGAGAGCAGGAACAGCAGCGCCAGCGGGAAGCCGAAGATGAAGATCAGGAACGAGACGGAAATCGAGACGCCCGTCACGGCCCAGGTGAAGTAGAACACGCCCGTGATGAAGGCGATGAACATGTACAGCAGGGCGCCCCAGGCGCGCGGGTCGAGATAGACGCCGAAGAAGCGTCCCAGCGCGGATTGCGGCTTGACGGTCTGCTTGAGGGTGGGGGAGGTGCGGCGTTCCACCTCGCGGTAGGCGGCGGCGGTCTCTTCGGGCGAGCCATATTCCTCGATGATGCCTGCCAGGGCATCGGCGGCGTTGACCTCGGGGGATGTTTCGCGGGCGGCTTCCAGGGCGGTGGACAGATGCTCGCGGGCGTCGGCCTGCGCGTCCTGAATCAACGCGATGTCGGCGTCCTTCATTTCGTTTTTCAAAGCGTCCAGGTATTCTTCGATTGTTTTGAACATGGCGTCATCCTTTTAAAATTGCGTCCACGAATTTCTTCGTTTGTTTCCACAGTTCGAGCCACTCGATCAACGCCGCGCGGCCGTCCTCGGTGATCTTGTAGTACCTGCGCGGCGGGCCTGAGACGGACGGTTCGACGGTGCTTTCGAGCAGGCTGTTCTCTTCCAGCGAGCGCAGGACGGGGTAGAGCGTGCCCTGTTTCATCATCGGGATGTCGGGTCCGCTGTCTTCGAGCATCTTGGCGATCTGATAGCCGTACATCGGCTCGGGGCTGCGGTTCAACACGCTCAACAAGACCAGCGAGGAGGTGCCCGAGTTGAGTTCCTTCTGGAATTTTCGGGTGGAGGCGCTTATATCGCTCATGGTTTCCTTTCCTGTCCATTCTATGGAGTCCCGAAGCTCTGCTTCTGGGCTGTCCTGTAAAGTCCGCAAGTAGAACTTGCGGACTCTGTTTCTAAAACGTTTGTAACTTGTTATTACTAATAATTTGATAATAGTATAAAATTGATACTATGTCAAGGTTTTAAATAGATTTCCCCCGACCAGGCGGACGGGGGAAACGGGAGCGGCTTTTCGATGGGGAGGCGGCCTGCAAGCGGAGGCAGGCGCGGGTCCAGGTCAGCGGTTGCCGTAGTCCTTCGGCGGCAGGCTCTTCAGGTAGGCCCAGACTGCTTTCAGTTCCAGGTCATCCATGTAGCGGAAGGAGGTCCAGGGCATGTAGGTCGAGTCGATGGGCTGGCCCTGCGGGCGTTTGCCTGTGCGCATGGCGGTGATGAAATCGGACTCGGTCCAGCGGGGCAGGGCCGATCCGCTGCCCCAGGTGAGGTTGGGTGCGGGCGGCCAACTGGACGGGAAGGCGGGAATTTTGCCGCCCGACATGCCCGCGCCGTGGCAGACCTGGCAGGAGTAGCTGAGGTAGGCCCCATACTCAGGCGTGACGCCGACGGCGGGCGCGGCAGGGCGCGGCGCGTCGTGCGGAATCAGTTCGGCGGGCATGAAGGTGATGGCGGGCACGAGGGTCATAAGGATGCGGCCCATCATCGAGACCTGGCTGGCAGGCAGTTCGTTGTCCACGGGCGGGACGCTTTTGAGGTAGGCGATGACCGCGCCCAGGTCCTCATCGCTCATGGTGTAGAACTCGCCGGACGGCATGAACAGCAGCGGCGTGCCGTCGTGGCGGATGCCGTGGCGGATGGCGCGCACCCAGGTCTCGTCGGTGTACTGGCCGCCCACGCCGCCCTGGCCCGTGGTCAGGTTGGTGGCGATGACCTGGCCCACGGCGGGGTCGTCCATGTAGACGTTGCCCTGCAAGCGGTCTAGGTCTTCGATGTCGTGCGGCAGGCTGCCGTTTGCCGAGGATTGCAGCAGGAGCGGGTCGTAGGCATCCGTGCCGCCATGACAGGCCTGGCACCCGCGGAACTGGTAGATGTGTTTGCCGCGCGCGATGGAGGCCTCGTCGGTTGGGATGGGGACGGTCTCTACGGGAATGTCGTACACCTTGTTCAGGCGCGCTTCGGTTTGGAAGTAAACGATGCCCAGGCCAACGATTAACAGGCCGATTAGCACGGCCAGTGTGATGCCTGCCCATTTTAGGAATTTCTTCATTTTTGTTTTCCTCGACGATGGGATTCAATCAGTCCCGCGCCAAGCGGGACTGATGTAGTGTTGGAGTCCAACGTCTCCAGACGTTGGCGCATACAATCCAAAGTCGGGAGACTTTGGACTCAAGGTCACGGATGCTGGATCTGCGAAGCGCGCAGGGTGTTCTTCATCAACATGGCGATGGTCATCGGGCCGACGCCGCCGGGGACGGGGGTGATGAAGCCCGCGACTTCCTTCGCTTCATTGAAATTGACGTCGCCCACCAGGCGGTGTCCGCTCTTCTTGGTGGCGTCGGGCACCGAGTTGATGCCCACGTCGATGACCGCCGCGCCGGGCTTGATCCAGTCGCCGCGCACGAACTCGGTCTTGCCGATGGCTGCGATCAGGATGTCGGCCTGGCGCACGACGGCAGCAATGTCTTTGGTGCGCGAGTGGCAGACCGTCACGGTGGCGTTCTTGCCGACCAGCAGCAGGGCGGCAGGCATGCCCACGATGTTCGAGCGGCCCAGCACCACGGCATTGGCGCCTTCGATCTTGACGCCCGATTGTTCGAGCAGGTAGATGCAGCCGTAGGGCGTACAGGGGACGAAGAGCGGGTCGCGTCCCTTCTGGGCCAGGCGGCCGATGTTGAGTGGGGAGAAACCGTCCACGTCTTTTTCGATGTTGATCAGCGAGAGCACGCGTTCCTCGTCGATGTGTGAGGGCATGGGCAGCTGCACCAGGATGCCGTTGACGGTCGGGTCGGCGTTCAGCCGCCTGACCAACTCCTCGACCTGCTCCTGCGTGGCGTCGGCGGGCAGGTGCTCGCTGATGGAGCCCATGCCCAGTTCCTGGCAGGCCTTGCCCTTCGAGGCCACGTAGGCCGCCGAATCGGGTCGATCCCCGACCAGCACGGTGGCCAGCACGGGCTGGGGCTTGCCCTCCGCCGTCCGTTTGGCGACCTCCGCCGCCACTTCCTCGCGCACTTTCTGGGCAATCGCTTTTCCGTCGATCAGTTGAGCCGTCATGGGTTGCTCCTTGTGGTGTGGTTGAATGTATAAAAATTATACAATCCACCCCGCCGCGCATAAAAGTGACACTCTTCCTGATTTGGGGGCCAGGTTCCAATTCCCATTCCCCAATCACCAATCACCAATCACGCCCCTCATCCCCCCCGCGTGAACTTCGACCAGCTTCACATTGTCCAACTCATTCCATCTGGGCGAGGAGGCCGTTGTCGACACGCGCACGTAATTGCCCGTCAACCCTTCCATTTGCCAGCCCCATTCGCCCAACTCGGAAACGGATTCCCACAGCACGGGCAGGCTGCGCCCGATGAATCTCTGGCGATAGGAATGCTCCGCCTCGTCGAGGATGCCGCGCAGCAGGTGATTGCGTTCCTTGCGGACCTCGGGCCTGACCTGGTTCCCCAGCCTGGTCGCCCCCGTGCCGGGCCGCGGTGAATACGTGAAGACGTGTCCGCCCGCGAATTGCATCTCCCGCGCGAAGTCCAGCGTCAGGGCGAACTCGTCTGCGGTCTCGCCTGGGAAGCCTGCGATCAGGTCGGTGGTTATCGCGACATCGGGGATCATATTTCGCGCGGCGGCAACCAGCGCGCGGAAGGAGGCCGTGTCCGTCTTGCGCGCCATGCGCCTGAGCGTGGAGTCGCATCCGCTTTGCAGGGGCAGGTGCAGGTGCGGCTGGAGACGGGCATCCGCCCACAGCGCGAAGAACGCTTCGTCCAGGTCCCACGGTTCGAGCGAGGACAGCCGCAGGCGCGGGACGTCTGCTTCGCGCAGGATCGAGGCGGTCAAATCCCGCAGGTGGAGGCCGAAGTCCTGTCCCCACGAACCGAGATGCACACCCGTCAGCACGATCTCCTTTGCGCCGCCCGCCAGCGCGGAGTGGATGTCGCGGATCACGTCCGCCGCGGGGCGTGAACGCGATTCGCCGCGCGCCATGGTGGTGACGCAGAAGGTGCAGTGATTGTCGCAGCCATCCTGCACCTTGATGAAGGCGCGCGTGCGGTGATGCAGTCCGGGCAGGGGGATGCGGGATAAGGGTTCAAGGTCAAACGTTGGACGTTGAACGTTTAATGTTTCTTCGACCAGGGTATCCTTGCGTAAATTGGGGATGACCTGTTTGACGTGGGGGAGCGCGGCGGCTTGTTCCGGCTGGAGGGTGGACCAGCAGCCCGTGGCGACGATCTCCTCGACCCCCGTGTTGGCCAGGTGGCGGATCTTGCGGCGCGAGTCGGCGGCGGCGTCGGTGGTGACGGCGCAGGTGTTGACCACGGCCAGGTCGGCTTCTTCGGCGGCGGCCACGATCTCATGTCCCGCCGCGCGGAATTGCAGCGCCATCGATTCGATCTCCGCCTGGTTCAATCGACAGCCGATGGTGTCGAGGAAAATTTTCATGAGAGTCAGATCATGGACGATGGATGGTTGACCATTCAGCGTCCACGGTCTCCAGTCCTCCGTCAGTTCTACGGCTGGATTGCCACGAAATTATCGAAAAGGATGTCCACGCCGGGCTGGGAGAAGCTGCCCGCCAGCAGGCCGATGTCGCCGTGGGTCAGGGTCGCGTCTTCGACCTGGGCGACCCGCTGGCCGTTGACGTAGAAGGTCAGGGTGCTGCCCACACAATCTGCCCGCAGGTGGTTGACGTTGGTGCCGCGGTTGATGATCTCGTGGGTTTGCATTTCGCTTTGGCCGAGCAGGGAAGTCTGGCCGTCCTGGAACAGGCCAATGGCGTAAAAGCCATCATGGGAGATGAGGAAGAAGTAGTAATTTCCCTTCGTGTAGCGACAAATTAAGCCGACGCGGTTCTCGTCAGGCCCCGCCAGCTTGCCCTCATCCACTTCGAGGCGCACGTCGGCCAGGTCACGCTTGGCGGTCGACCAGAAATTGGTCTGCGGGACGTTGGCGATGATGCGGTAGCTCCCGGAGTTGTAATCCATGATGCCCTCGGCTGCGGCGCGACGGTCGAAGCCGGAGTTGGGATCGGAGAAATCCTCCTCGAAGATCAGTGCGCCCGGAGCAACGGTCATGGTGGGGACGGGGCTGGGCTGCGGCGCGCCCGGCACGGTGGGAACCTGGCAGGCCAGCGCGGCCAGCAGGAGGATGACGATCATGGAAGGTACACGATATTTTGGCATGGATGGGATTTTATCATTAAGGTAGTTTCTCACGCGCTGAGGGGAGAGGGCGATGCAGGGTTTTCTTAAAGTCGGGAGGCTCTTTTCTGTACACGGACCACACGGATGGTTTTGTGTGAAAACGGAGGCGAATTTTTCGCTGCCCGTGAATCGTGGAGGTGTGACTTTAAGAAGACCCGGGGGCGATGCACTTCCGTCCCACAGTCGAAGCGCGGTAATCATGGAGATGCTTGAGGTTACGGCCCTTCGACTGCGCCGCGCAAAGTACGCGCGGCTCGGTTTCGACGGTTTCGACGGTTTCGACAAGCTCAACCACCAGCTCAGGGCGGGCCTGCCGCTATGGAAAATATTGTTTCAGGATCATGTCCGCCTGCTGGCCCGAGGCGCCGTTGGGATCGATTTCCTTGATGCGCAGCAGGTGGGCGTGGGCGGCGGTGCGGTCGCCGGTTTGCAGGTAGACCAGCGCCAGGTGCAGGTGCGCGCTGGTAAAGTCGGGCGAGAGCGCGAGCGCGGCGAGCAGGATCTGTTCGGCGGTGTAGTACTTCCCCAGGGAGAGTTGCGCCCAGCCCAGGATGTCCAGCGCGCGCGGGTCTTCGGGGGTCAGGTCGACGGCTTTCTGCGCGGCAGGCAGGCCCACGTCTTCGATGTGAACACCCGTCTCCAGGCAGAAAGCTGCCAGCACCAGCCAATACCCTGCATCATCAGGGGCCAGTTCTGTGGCGCGTAGGAAGGTCGCAATGGCCAGTTCCAGGTCGCCCAGGCGCGCGTAGGCATCACCCAGGGAAGCCTGCCAGGCGGGGTTGTCGGGTTCGAGGGCGGCGGCGGCCTGGTATTCGGCCAGCGCCTGGCGGTGATTTCCGCTGCGCGCCCAATACAGCCCGCGCAGGCCGCGCACCACCACCGAGTTGGGATCGAGCGCCAGGGCCTGGTCGAGGTCCGACAGTCCGTATCCGCCGAGGTGCTGTCGGGCTTCACCGAGCCAGGCCCAGGCTTCGGCGTTGCCCGCATCCGCTGCGACCGCCGACTCGAAGGCTCGTTTCGCCAGGTCCCACTCGCCGGCCAGGCCCAGTCCGCGCCCCAGGGTGACGAGTCGGCCCGTTTCGGTCGGGTCGAGTTCGGCCAGGGTCAGGGTGGAGCGCAGGGTTTCGTACACCGAGGCGTATTCCGCGTCCAACTGGGCGGCCAGTTGGAAGTGGGTCATGGCGCTGTTGATGTCCAGCAGGGAGAGCAGCAGGCCCAGGCGATATTGCGCGGCGGCGTCGGCCGGGTCGAGCAGCAACTGGTTTTCCAGCGCGGCGCGTTCGGCTTCGATCTCCCCCTGCCGACGCTGGATTTCGGCAATGCCCGCATAGGCCTGCGGGCTGGCGGCTTGTTCGATGGAGGACTGGAAGGCCGGCAGGGCCGCCTCGGGCAGCCCGGCCTGGAGCCGGGCCTGGCCGAGGGACAGCCAGCCCTGCGCCGAGAGGGATGGCGCGCGCTCCAACAAGGCTGCGGCCCGTTCAGCCTGCCCGGCCTGCTGGGCTAAAATGCCCGCCCGTTCCCACAGGTCATCACGCCAGAACAGGCGGGATGCCGCCGTTTCGTACAGGTCCGCCGCGCGGGCCGGGTCGGTTGCAGATTTGGCCTGGCGCAGGCTCCAAAGCCCGCTGCCCAGGAAAGGCCCCGTGATGAGCAATGCCAGCGCGAGTAAAATCAGGATGACGTGAACGTAAGAATTTCGTTGCATGTTTCCATTATAGCCGCAGCCCGCGCGCCAAAAAGTCGGGACCGGCAGTATAATTCAGAGAATGAACGCATTATTGGATCAAATTTTTACCTTCCTGGCCGAGCCAAACGGCGTGGTGTTCTATCACTACGCGCTGGTCTTTGCAATCGGTTTCGCGCTGTACGCGTCCTTTACCAATTGGCGCTCCAGCGAATTCCCCCAGGTCAAGCGCACCATGTTTGGATTGGGCCTGCTGCTGCTGGCCCAATTTTTCTTGTTCGGGTTCAGCGCGCTGGGCCGGGAGGGGCTGATCGATCCCACCGCCAGCCTGCCCCCGCTCGACCGCGCTTTCACCCTGTTCAGCATCCTCATGGTCATCTGGCTGTGGAATTTCCCCGAACCCAGCCCGATTGCAGATTTTGCCACGGCCCTGGTCACGATTGCGCTGGGACTGGCGACCTTCATCAGTTTGCAGACCTGGAACGCGCAGTCCCTCAGCATGATGTACAACCTCACGCTGGATGAGACCATCTGGCAGGGGGCCTGTATGGCCTTCCTGCTCATGGGCGCCTTGACCCTGCTGCTGCGCCGCCCGGACGGATACTGGAACGGCATCGTGATGATGATCATGATGTTTGCGGGGCACGCCGCCCACCTGCTGTTCCTGGCGGACAGCAATTATTCTGGCATCCTGCGCCTGGCCTACATGGCGGCTTTCCCGATTCTGTTGGCCCTGCCGCAGCGTTTCCCCATGCCGTCCCTGGGACTTTCCCGACCGTCTCCTGTGGTGGTCAGGGCGGTGAAGGCTGAACAGGAGCGGGCGATTGAATCGAGCGGCGCGCGTAACGAGCGCCGCAAGTACAGCACCGACCCCAAGACCTTCCATGCCATGCTGGCCCTGGCTGCCGAGACGGCCCCCAGCCGCATCAGCCAGACCCTGGCGCGCGCCATCGCCCAGACCATGCTGGCCGACCTGTGTTTCCTCATTTATTTGACCGACAACAATAATCAGCTGATCATCGCCAGCGGCTACGACCTGATCCGCGAGGAAACGCTGGAGGGTGGAAGCCTGAACAAAAGCATGATCCCGATGCTGGCGAATTCGATCCAGCGCGGGCGCCCGCTGCGCATGCCGGCTTCGAGCACCTCCGCCGACATCCGCGGTTTGGGGGAGATGCTGGGACTGCCCAGCCCGGGCCACCTCATCTGCGTTCCCACCGTCACCCCCGAGAAGGATGTGCTGGGCGGCGTGATGCTGCTTTCGCCGTATTCCAACCGCCTGTGGAGCGCCGAGGACCAGGCCTTCCTGTCCAATATTGCCATTTCGGTGGTGCCCATCATCCAGCGCGCCCAGCAGGTCAACCGCCTCGAATCGCAAAGCGAACAGGCGCGCCACGAGTTGGACGCCGCCCTGGAGCGCGCCAGCGAACTCGAAACCCGCAACCAGGAATTGATCCAGGAGTTGGAGGCCCGCAAAGCCGTCAAGGGGCCCGACCTGGCCGCCATGCGCGCCGTCCAGGAAGAGTCGCAGCGGATCATCGAGCAGTTGCAGCAGGAGAATCTCGAACTGCGCGCCGACCTGCGGGCCAGCCAGGGTGTCGAGGTCAGCCAGGTGGAGAAGGAATTGCGCGTCACCCTCGAACAGGTGGCGCACCTGCAAAACCAACTGGCCGACGCCAACATGAAGGTGCTCGAATTCGAGAAGGGGCAGGCTTCCTCGGTGCGCTCGACCGAACAGGCCCAGGTGATTGCGTCCATCTCGCAGGAATTGCGCCAGCCGATGTCTTCCATTATCGGATACACCGACCTGCTGCTGGGCGAGTCGGTTGGCATCCTCGGTTCGCTGCAGCGCAAATTCGTCGAACGCATCAAGGCTTCCATCGAACGCATCAACAACCTGGTCGAGGACATGATCCAGCTCAACACGCTCGAGACCGGCTTGTCTGACCTCAAGTTCGAACCCGCCGACTTGAACCTGGTAATCGACAACGCCATGAGCTACACCAGCAGCCAGGTGCGTGAAAAGAATATTTCCATCCACCTGGACCTGCCCAAGCGCCTGACTCCCATTTATGCCGACCGCGAGGCCTTGCAGCAGATCCTGGTTCACCTGCTGCAAAACGCGGGGGCCGCCACGCCGGTCGAAGGCTCGATCAAGCTCAAGGTCGAGATGAAGACCGAAGAGGAGCAGGATTTTGTGCTCATCCAGGTCAGCGATTCGGGCGGCGGCATTCCGCCCGAGGATTTGCCGCGCGTTTTCACCCGCCTCTATCGCGCCGACAACGTCCTGATCCAGGGGGTGGGGGATACGGGCGTGGGCCTGTCGATCGCCCGCACGCTGGTCGAGGCCCAGCAGGGCCGCATTTGGGTGGAGAGCGAAATGGGGATCGGTTCCACCTTTAGCGTGCTCCTGCCGGTTTCGCAGCAAGCGCATCCCGAACGGCCCGCGATCGAAACAAGGAAGAATTAAATGCAAGGCCTGCGCCAGTTCGGCATGGCGGTGGTGATTGGGTTGGTCTCCCTCGGGCTGGTCGTGGGCGGGCTGTCTCTGTCCATGTCCGAGAGTTTCACCCGCCCCTTGGCGTCCGCCACTGCGAACCCGCCGACTCCGCTGGCTTTCCTGACCGCCACCCATACCTCCAACGCGCCGCAATTGCCCACGGCGCTGCCCACTTTTACGAATACGCCCCTGCCGCCGGCGGCCTGCATCCCGCCCGCCGGCTGGATGGGAATTTTGGTCATGGCAGGCGATACGCTGGATGGCCTGGCGGCCCGCTATGGCACGACCCCCGATGCGCTCATCCAGGCCAATTGCCTGTTGAGCGCATCCCTGGCGGCTGGCTCCACGCTCTTCGTCCCGAACACTTCCGCCGCCGCGAACACGCCCATTCCCTGCGGTGTGCCGCGCTACTGGGTTCGCTACACCGTCCAGCCCGGAGACACGCTCTACCGCATCGCCGTTATGTATAACACCAGTGTGGTTATGCTTCAGCAGGCCAACTGCCTGGGCGCATCCACGGCCATTCAATCCGGGCAGTTGTTGTGGGTGCCCAACGTCACCCCCCGCACGGCCGTCCCGACCCCCACGCCGGGGATCACCCTCATCCCCGACTTTTTCACGCCCACACCCGAAGCCACGATTACGCCCTTCCCCACCGACCCGTTGACTGAGACGCCGCCCCCGCCGCCCACGGAAACGCCCGAGCCGACCCTCACGGCGGCCCCCACCGACCCGCCCACCAGCGAGCCGCTTCCTTCGCCGACGATTACAGCCTTTCCATAGCCCCTGGTTGGGGGATTTGGAAATATCCGCGCCCTTCCCATGCAGACACCCCGCCTCCTTCGCCTGACCCTTGGCCTGCTGGCCGCCATCGCGATGATCGCCAGCCTGGCGGGTTGTTCCGCGTTCCCGGCGCCCGCGCCGGCTGCCACCCAGCCCCTGCCTTTCATCCTGGTGACGGTTGCGCCGAATGCCTCGCCCACGCCCACCCCGTTCCAGCCGTCCCCGTTCACGCCCACACCCTACGACGTGATCCAAATCCTGCCGACGGCCACTGCCTCGGCCATCCCCACCCAGCCGCTGGATGCCACGCCCACGGTCGACCTGAACTCGCTTTTCCCGACCTCGGTGGCCCCGCCTTCGCCTGCTCCCGATCCCAACTTCCAGCCGACTGCCCTGCCGCCGCTGACCGATAACGAGACGGTCAACTTCCTGTTGATCGGTTCGGACAAACGCCCAGGCTCCTCCTACCGCACGGATACGCTGGTGATTGCCATCCTGTGGCCCAGGGAGGGACAGGTCTCGCTCATCTCCATTCCGCGCGACCTGTGGATCTACATCCCCACGGTGGGGATGCAGCGCATCAACACTGCCTACCAAAGCGGCGAACTGACGGGATATGCAGGCGGCGGCCCCGGCCTGCTCAAGGATACGATTGCCTATAACCTCGGCATTCGCATCGACCATACAGCCATGGTCGAGTTCGACGGCTTTCGCAGCCTGGTCGATACCCTGGGCGGCGTGGATGTGCCCGTGGGCTGCGCCTATACCGACTGGCGTTTGATCGATCCCAGTTACGACCCGTACAACGAGGACAACTGGTGGCTGTACACCGTCGGCCCGGGCTACGTCCACATGGACGGCGACCTGGCGTTGTGGTACGCGCGTTCGCGTTCCAAGTCGAATGACTTCGACCGCGGCCGCCGCCAGCAGGAGGTGCTGCGCGCCATCTTCGACCAGGCTTTGCGCACCGACACGCTCAGCAAGATCCCGCAGTTGTACAACGATTTTTCCAGCCTGGTTGCCACCGACCTGGGCCTGGCCGACCTGCTCAAACTGGCGCCATACGCCCCGCGCATGACCAACGCAAACATACGCGGATATTACATCCGCCCGCCCTACGTCAGTTCGTGGATGACGCCCGGCGGCGCCTCGGTGCTGCTGCCGGACGAGAAGGCCCTCCAGCAGTTGATGATCGAAGCCACCACGCTTTCGCAGATCGCCGTGGTGCGCGAGGCCATCCAGATCGAGGTGCAAAACGGAACGGCTGTGTTGAACCAGGACCTGCTGGCCGCTTCGAACTTGAACTACATGGGCTACGAGACCATTCTTGCGCCCGCCGACAGCCAGGACTACGGCGCGTCGGTGCTGGTGGATTTTACCGTCGGACAGGACCCCAACGAGCGCGCCATCATCCTGAACGCGCTGGGACTGTTGGACACGGCCAACCAGCTATCCATGCCCGATCCGAACAGCCCCGTGCCGTATCGCCTGATCCTCGGCTATGATTACGACTCGTGCTTCCGCCCGGAGGAGTTATCGCATTAGCCGGCAGTGGGGGAGAACCTGCGAGGGGCGGAGTGGCGCTCCACCTGTCCCAAGGCGAAACCGCGGGATGCCCGGCGTACCCGTAAGGGCAGCCTGCGCCACTGCAAAAAAAAGTTGGCGTGTAGCCAATTTCACGGTTGACACATCCCTATTTTTTCGCTAAACTATACGAAAAGAGTATGCGCTTCCCACGCATGGAGGCCCCATGAGCCAAACTGTTGACCTTAACTACATCAATTCCCAAACCACCCTGGTTCCCGCCCTCAAGGGCTGGGAAATGTACCTGAACGACCAGGGCCGTTCGCCCAACACCGTCAAGGCCTTCCTCTCGGACGTGCGCCTGCTGACGGAATTCCTCGCGCCCGATATGACCATCGGCGCCATTACCACCGGCGACCTCAACCGCTTCTTCGAGTGGATGGAGAAACAGCGGGCAGTGCCGTGCAGCCCCAAGACGCTGGCGCGGCGCATCACCTCCACCAAGTCCCTCTTTCGCTGGCTGCACCAGTACGGCGCAATTCTGGTCGACCCAGCCGAGAAGGTTCTGCAGCGTTCGGCCATCAGCCCGCTGCCCCAGGTGTTGACCGAGGACGAGGTCCAGGCGGTGCTGCTGGCGGCTGACCGTCACCGCCGCGAGACCAAACCCGATGCGCGTCCCTACGCCCTGGCCTGCCTGCTGCTCGACACGGGCATCAAGAAAAGCGAGTGCCTGGGCATCCACCTCAACCACATCGACCTGGAGGCGCCCACCGGCGCGCAGGTCTTCATCCGTTACGCCAGCCCGGCCAACCGCTACAAGGAGCGCAAGCTGGCCCTGTCCGACGACTGGATGTCCGCCTATAAGGAATACCTCGGACAGTACCCGGTGGTCGACCAACTCTTCCCCTGGTCCCCGCGCCGCCTGGAATACCTGCTCGAAGACATCGGCGAGGAGGCTGGCCTGGGCGCGAAGCACCTGTCCTTCGATATGTGCCGCTGGACCTGCGTCCTGCGCGATTACCAGTCTGGCCTGGAGCCGGACAAGATCCGCCAGAAGATGGGTGTCTCCAAAATTCAATGGCGCGAAATCCACCTCAAACTGCGGCAGTTGAGCAACGAAAGCAAGTAGCCCCGACCCATAAAAAAACAGACCGGCCCATGCGGCCGGTCTGTTTTTTGAAAGAGGGGGGCGTCAGCTTAGACGCGCCAGGATGTCGTTGGCGTCCATCAACAGATAATCGACGCCGTCGAACTTGATCTCGGTGCCCGAGTATTTGGCGAACAAGACCTTGTCGCCGGCCTGGACCTTGATCTCCTCGTCCGTGCCCACGGCGATCACTTCCCCGGTCTGCGGCTTTTCCTTGGCGGTCTCGGGTAACAGCAGGCCGGATGCGGTCTTGCTTTCCTGTTCCAGCGGGCGGATCAGCACACGGCTGCCCAGGGGTTCAATATTGACTTTTTTGCTCATAGTGTAATCTCCAGAGTGGTTATTTCAAACCGAGAAGTTTGTCGATCTTGGGTCTGTCGAACCCAACGATGATCCTGCCATTGATGTCGATGACGGGTACACCCGACTGGCCGGAACGGCGCAGCATATCGCGCGCCGCGGTCGCATCGCGGCTTACGTCCACATCCTTGAAACGAACTCCACGCTCGCGGAAATACTTCTTTGCCAGGTTGCAGAAGGAGCAAGTCGGGGTGGAGAAAACGATGACTCGGGGTTGGTTTTCCATGAGTGCCTCCACGTCGTTGGATGACGCTGCGCTCGAAAAGTTGCATTCCTGCGCGGCGGCATGAAGGCGGTACTACAAGGATTCCTTCCCGGGCGGGCAGGCCACCGCAAAGTAGGCCACCTCCCGCGTGGATGGGGTCAGGCGGCAGGCGTGGGCGGGGCGGTAGCCGGGAATCCACAAGACCGTATTGCCCGCACATAGCAGCGGCCAGCGGTCGCGCAGCCTGTGCGGCATCTTGGCGTTGGTGAGAAAATCGGACACCTTTTGCGAGTGGCCTTCCATCCCGAGCGGTTGGAAGCGGTCGCCCGCGCGGCGCGCGCGCAATTCCAACGGCCCGCGGATTTGCTCCGCATCCAGCCAGACCTGGAAGTTGTCCTCGTTGTGTTCGGCTTGTTCGTACGCGAGGGTGGTCAGCCGCCACAGTTCGCCTGAGAAACGCCAGCCGCCCGAAAGCTCCACCTCGCCGGGGAGGGCCACGGGGATGGGCGCAGAATCGACGGGCATTTGCGGCCATTTGTCGAAGCCCAGGTCGGCGGCGGGAGTGGAGAGGTAGAAGCGGTCCCCTTCGCGGAACAGGCTCAGCCCGGCCGCCAGGTCGACGCGGGCTGCGGTGGAGTGAACCAGGCGGGCGGCGCGTTCGAGCATTGCAAAGGTCACTTCCTGGTTGGGACGCAGGGCTTCGACGGCGCGGCGCACCAGGTTGCGCTGAAAGCCCGCCGCGCGGGCCTTCAGGCGGGCTGCATCGAATACGATTACCTCGGACGTTTCCTGGATCACACATTCCTTCCAGGCCAGGTCCATGGTCTCGCGCAGCAGGGCATGGTCGGCCTTCAGGCTTTGGGTGGAGCGCCAGACGGCCTCGCGGAAACGCGGGTTGTAGGTCTCCAGGGTGGGGATGAGCAGGTTGCGCACGCGGTTGCGCGTGAAGTTGAGCGAGTCGTTGCTGGGGTCGTAATGCGGACGCAGGCTGTTGGCGGCGCAATAGACCACGGTTTCCTCCCGCCAGGTGTCGAGCAGCGGGCGGACGATGGGGATGCGCGTATCGAAGGCGGGCAGGAGGGTGCGCATCGACATGCCTTTCAGGCCTGTCAGTCCCGCGCCGCGCAGGAAGTGCATCAACACGGTTTCGACCTGGTCGTCGGCGGTGTGGCCGACCGCCACGGCCTGGGCGTTCCACTTTTGCGCCTGTTCGAACAGGAAAGTGTAGCGCAGGTGGCGGGCTGCCTCTTCGAGTGACATGCCGTGCTCCGCGGCGTATTTTCGCACGTCCCCGCTGCCCACCACGGAGGAGAGCATCAGCCGCGCGGCGGTCTGCTCGACCTGGGTCGCTTCGCTGTCGGCTTCAGGCCGCAGGCGGTGATTGAAGTGCGCCACCACCAGCGCGTAGCCCGCCTGGCGGAGAATCTCCATCAGGCACAGGCTGTCCGGTCCGCCCGAAACACCAACGATGACCGTCTGTTCGGGGACCAGGCCGCAGGAGGCGCGCAGGACGGCTGCAATGTGATCCAGCATGAGACCCATTAAACCACAAAACCCTCATCCCATGCACCTTCTCAAAATTTCGGGGCGTGCTCTGGAGTCCCGAAGTTTTACTTCGGGATAACGCGCAAGTAGAACTTGCGCACTCCAAAATACCCTGATTATTGAGAAGATACCATCCCATCGGTTTTCACCGGCAATTCCAAAGGTTATTTAAAGTTGGTACAGTTCCACCAGCACGCCACCGGTGGCCTGTGGGTGGACAAAGGCGTATTTTTTACCGTCCGCCCCGACGCGCGCTTCCGCGTTGATCAGGCGGACATTCTTCGCGCGCAGCTGCGCCATCATGCCGTCGATGTCGTCCACTTCGAGGCAGATGTGGTGCATGCCAGGCCCGCGTTTGGCGAGGTATTTGGCGATGCCCGAGTCTTCGGTGGTGGGCATGACCAGTTCCACTTCCGCGCCGGCCAGGGGCAGGAAGGCCACCTGGGATTGTTCGGCGGGGACGTCGCGCATTTCGTGCAGTTCGATTCCCAGGGCGTCGCGCCAGAAGGCCAGTGAGGCTTCCATGTTCTCGACAACGACGGCGACGTGGTTGATGGCTTTGATTGCAGGCATTGCTACTCCGTATTAGGGGGGAAATGACCCTTGCAGGGCTGGCTGCAAGGGTGTGTTGAAACAAACTTCAGGGGTCGGCCCTTCCAATCCCAGGCCGGAATCAGTCCACTTTCATGAAGCCGAACAGGCTCCACAAATTGCGCATCATGCCGTGGCCGAAGTCGGGCTTGAGGAATTGGTTGGGGCAGGACCCGGGGATGACCGTGATGCCGTTGGCCTTGCAAACGTCAACGGCGCTTTGTGAGACGCTGGTCATGCCCTGCGCCAGCCCGGGCTTGGTGCCCATCATGCAGTGCATCCAGACGCGCTTGACGCCCAACTCCACGCATTGCTGGACGATCTGCTCGGTCACTTTGGGGCTGGCCAGGATGAAGACCGCATCCGGAGCTTCGGGCAGGGACTTGAGGTCCGGGTAGCACGGGTCGCCGTCGAAGGCGGTGATGCGCGGGTTGACGGCATAGACCTGGTAGCCGTTCTCCTTGAACTTGTGATAGTTCAGGTTGCAGCCGGTGTCGCGTTTATCCGAAACCCCCACCACGGCGATCTTCTTCTGGGCGAGGAAATCCTGCACCAGGCTTTCGATATTCATGTTGCCTCCGTATTCATGACATGGGTTTATTGGGCCAGGGAGCCAGGCGCAGCACGCCCTGTCCGCATTGGGCCGAGAGTTGCTCGAAGATTCGACTGGTGTGATCGTCGATGGGCAGGTACTGGTTCAGCAGCAGTTCTCCATACAGCGTCAGCGAAACGGTGGTGGCCGTGGCGTAGTTCAGGCGGCCAAAGTCGGCGTGCGAATACGAGAACAGGTCCACGTTGGCCTCCCGATCCTGTTCGACCGAGGAGACCAGCTTCCAATAACGGTCGAAGAGCGGATATTCGGCGGGATTGCGGAAGGCCTTGACCAGATACTGGAAATAAGGCTTGGCGCGGTAGCGCAGGCTCACCTCGCGGAAGAAGCGCATGGTGCGCACGGCGTACTCGTCCCAGTTTTCGGTGATGCGCGAGCGGGTGGTCAATTCCTTGCTGAACATCACGCGCATGGCGTTGTAGCCGCCGGGCGTGGATTCCGCCGTCTCGAACATGCTGGCGGGGATTTGGAAAAAGGCGGCGGCCATGACGTTGACCGCCAGCACATCGGAGTAGACATCCAGCAGGAAGGCAGGGACACGCAGCTGCTCCACCAGGCGGGTCATCTTGGTGAGGGTTTTGTCCGCGTCCTGGGTGTCGGTCGCCAGGGCCGCGGAGGGCTGGCGCACGACCTGCTCCGCGCTGACGCCGGTGGCCGCGAAGAAGAATTCCCTGCGTTCGAGCGTGGTCAGGTGGAAGATGTTGGCCAGTTTGACCAGCAGGCCCGGCTCGAAATGCTTCTTCGCCCCGCGCTCGATCTGGCTGATGACGGCCAGGTCGATGCCGGCATACTCTGCCAGGTTGAATTGTGTCCACTCCATATCCTGGCGGAGGGCGGCGATCAGTTTGCCGAATTCTTTTCTATCCATAATGGGACTCGATCTTGCGGGGACTGTAAAAAATCTTCGAGTCGATTATAAGTTTTTTTGCTGGACTCTCCAAGGATTATTCCATACAATCGACATATTGTAAACGATTACTTCCTTGTAGGTGCAAGGGACACCACAGAAATGAGATCCCAGGTAGGGCTGGGGTCTCTTTTTGTCTGGACCAGCCAGCATTTCGATTAAACCACGAATCGAAATCCCAGCCTGTCACCAGAATGGCGTGACAAATGGCCGGGTTGGCAGCCTTCAATGTCCATCCCGATTGCCGAAGGACCAGCTCAGATCCGTGAAGAGCGTTTCGCAGGCGTAGTTGCGGTCGGTGACGGGGTTGAGGCGCGCGGCCATCTGCGGGCTGATAAGCGGAATGGGTTTCAGGCTGTAGAAGCGTTTGTACAGTTTGACGGTGCTGTCCTCGTTCCAGGCCCAGTCGGCGGGTTTGAATTTCGAAACATCGAACGGGCGGGTGTAGGCGCGCAGAACCTTGGCCTGGTGGATCGAGGCGTAATGCTCGAAGTAGGTCATGACCAGTTCGCGCAAATTCCTGTGGACGGCTTCGCGAAAGCCGAGGTTGACGTAATTGGACTTGGCCAGCGTGCCCCAGCCTCCGTCCAGTTGGTACAGCGCGAGGACGTGGTCATCGTCCACGCCGGGGTCGGGGCGGATGTCCAGGATCAGCGGGCGGAAGCCGATACGCCACAGGGCCAGGGCGGCCAGCAGTCCGCCATCCAGGCAGTGGCTTTGGTTGTCGCGCATCACGTTCAGCGGCGAGCGGTCGCGTTCCACGGCCTGGTAGGGCATGGAGTCCAGGTATTGCTGGATGAGGAAGGGGGAGGTGAGACTATGGAAGGTGGAGAGCAGGCTGGGGGAGAGATGGGATTCGAAGATGGTTAAAATGGACATGGGAACCTCCCTGCGATTAAATCACAGTTTTTGCAGATGGACGGCGACTCTTCGCAACGACATTCATCACAAAAATGGACTAGAATTAACCCATGCCCACCCTCGATTTGAAACAACTCAAAACCCATCGCGCGCGGACCTTTGGCCTGCCCCCGTCCAAGCGGCTGGCCTCCGCTGCGGATGCGCTGCGCTTTGTGAACGAACGCGGCTTTGCCTATTTCTGGCCGATCAAAGGCATCGACCTGCCCTCGCTGTGGACGGCGGTGGCGGGCGACCGTCCCGTGGCCGACAAGCACGACGACCCGGGTCACATCACCTGGGGCTGGAAGGACGGCGCGCTCGACAAGAAAGTTTGGTACTACGGCAAGATCCTGCGCCGCAAGGCGACCATGATCTCGCTGGAGGTGGCGCCTTATTTCTATGCGCTTTCCGAGAATTACGGCTCGCCCGAGGAGGATTACCTGATCGCCTACCATGAGGGACGCCTGTCGCAATCGGCGAAGCAGCTTTACGAGACCCTGCTCGATCACGGCGCGCTGAACACGCTCGACCTGCGCAAGATGGCCAAGCTGGCCAATGCCAAGGAAAGTGAGTTCAATAAGGCGCTGGAGCAATTGCAGGCCGATTTCAAGATCCTGCCGGTGGGCGTGGCGCAGGCGGGGGCGTGGAAGTATTCCCACATTTACGAGCTCACCTCGCGTCACTTTCCCAACCTGCCCGAGCGGGCGCGGACGATTGGCGAGGCCGAGGCGCGCCAGAAGCTGGCCGGGTTGTATTTCCGCATGGTGGGCGCCGCCCAGGTGCGGGACCTGACCAGGCTCTTCGGCTGGTCGGCGGAGATTGCAGGCCGCGCGCTGTCGAAGTTGGCGGCGGCGGGCCTGCTGGCCGGGTCCGTCACGCGCAAGGATTTGGATGGGGAGTGGTTTGCCTTGTCGGAATTGGCGGCCTGATCTCCCCACGCAACCCAACCTGGCCGCTTTGCGTACTTAATACTGGCCGAATGGCTGTTGAAAATCACCGGGTTTCGGCTATCATGGTATCAAGAATGAATTGCTTTAAGGAGAATGCACTATGAATCGTCAAGGTCGTACCCAACTCGTGCTGGGTGTCCTGCTGGTCCTGGCAGGTGTCTGGTTCTTTGCGGATCGCAGCCTGCCTGCCTTCCATGAACTGATGTCCAGGTACACGGAATGGCCCTTCACCCTGGTGTTTATCGGGGCGGGCCTGTTCCTGCTGGGTCTGCTGCTGGGCGCGCCCGGCATGGCCGTGCCGGCCGCCATCGTGGCGGGCATCGGCGGTCTGTTTTATTATTTCGAGAATATCGGCAGCTACTCCGACTGGTTCATGTGGTTCCTGATCCCTGGCTTTGTCGGGGTCGGTTCCATCCTGGCGGGCTTGCTGGGCGATAATACGCGCCG
>JBMOMS010000235.1:1385-5493 GCA_049324895.1 Chloroflexota bacterium | reverse complement strand
CGCCTCCATCCTGTCCACCGCCGCGCCGTTAATGGTCGGGTGGACCGCCCTCCTGCCCGGCGGCTGGCGGCTGGCGCTGGGGCTGGCCGCCCTGGCCCCCTTCCTGATGCTGTTCGGGCTGGGGAAGGCCAGGCCGCCACAAAACGCCTCGACGCAGGCCGCATCCATGACGGGTGGACGCCTGCCCGCCCTGTTCTGGGTGTACTGGGCGGCCATCGTGCTGAGCGTGGCCGTGGAATTTTGCCTGATCTCTTGGAGCGCCGATTTCCTCGAAAAGGCCCTCTCCCTGCCCCTGACCGAGGCCGCCAAGGCGGTCAGCTTGTTCCTGGCCGCCATGATCGTGGGACGCATGGCGATCAGCCGCCTGGTGCAGCGCTTTCCCGTGCGCAGCGTGGTGCTTGTCTCGATCCTGACGGCCAGCCTGGGCTTCGGCCTGTTCTGGCTGTCGGGCGCAGTCATTCCCAGCCTGGCAGGACTGTTCCTGGCGGGCCTGGGGGTGGCGGGCTTGTATCCCCTGCTGCTGTCCCTGGCGCTGGGCGTGGCAGGGAATAACACCACCCAGGCCAGCGCCCGCACCACCCTGGCCTCGGGCACGGCCATCCTGTCCCTGCCGCTGGCGCTGGGCCGCCTGGCGGACCTGGTGGGCATCCAGTCGGCCTATGCCATCGTGGGAGTGCTGCTGGCCGGCGTGTTCCTGATCGTTCTGCTGGCCGGGAGGCGCGCGCAGGCCGCCTGAATGCAGCCGCGGCAGGCACTGCAACTTTTCCGCGCCCGGCGCATCTGATACAATGCGGTGGTAAGTCTGTTGCCGCAAGAAACATCCAAATACAATAAAACCAACCCTGGTGAGGCAGCATGTTCAATTTGGGAAGTGTATCCACTCCTTCTGGCAATCGCAACGAATCGAAACACGTCAAAGTATTGGTGCTGGGTTCAGGCCCGGCGGGCTTTTCCGCGGCCCTGTATGCGGCGCGCGCCGAGTTGCAGCCCGTGGTGCTGACTGGCATGCAGTTGGGCGGCCAGGCCGCATTGACCTATACCATCGAGAATTACCCCGGTTTCCCCGAGGGTGTGGGCGGGGCGCAGTTGGGCGAGTTGTTCCAGAAGCAGGCCGAGCATTTCGGCGCGGTGACGGAATTCGACCTGGCCAATGCCGTCGACTTCAGCCGGCGCCCGTTCCAGGTCAACACCGACAGCGGCGCGTACACCGCCGACGCCGTCATCATCGCGACGGGCGCAAGTTCGGTGGAATTGAAGGTGCCGGGCGAAAAGGAATTGACCGGCAGGGGCGTCTCGTACTGCGCCACCTGCGACGGCTGGTTCTTCAAGGACAGGCGGGTGGTCGTGGTGGGCGGCGGCGACTCGGCGGTGGAGGAGGCTTTGTTCCTGACCCGCTACGCCTCCGAAGTCACCATCATCCACCGCCGCGAGGAATTGCGCGCAGGCGCAATTTTGCAAAAACGCGCCAAAGAACACGAGAAGATCAAGTTCATCTGGAACACGGTCGTCACCGAAGTGGTCGGCCAGGACAAGGTCGAGGCGCTCAAGTTAAAGAACATCCAGACGGGCGCGGAAAGCGACTTCCCGACCGACGGCGTCTTCATCTTCATCGGTCACACGCCCAACACACAACTCTTCCAGGGCCAGCTCGAACTGGATGGGCTGGGCTTCATCAAGGTGAACGAAAAGATGGAGACCAGCGTCCATGGCGTATTTGCGGCGGGTGAGGCGGCGGACCCGCACTTCCGCCAGGTGGTCACCTCGGCGGGCATGGGAGCGGCGGCTGCCATCCAGGCGACGCGCTACCTCGAAGAAACGGAAGCAGGCTAACGGTCCAGACAGGATTTTGACGGCAAACAGCGGTCGAAATCCTGTTTTTTGTCCAAAAATTGTCGATTTGTCAGGCCAATCAGTGACAAATTGAACTTTGAAGGTCATTTAGTTTGGGATAGAATTAAATAACATCGCTAAATTGGAGGAACCATGAAAAAGATCTCGATCATCGGCGCAGGCATGACGGGCGCGACCACCGCCCACTGGCTCGCCGAACGCGAACTGGCCGACCTGGTGCTCGTGGACGTGGTGGAGGGCATGCCGCAAGGCAAGGGCCTCGACCTGCTGGAGGCCATGCCGATCATCCGCAAGGATGTGAAAATTGTCGGCACCAATTCGTATGAAGCCACCCAGGGTTCGGACATCATCGTCATCACGGCCGGCCTGCCGCGCAAGCCTGGCATGAGCCGCGACGACCTGCTGACCGCCAATGCCGACATCGTGCGCACGGCGGCCACCGAAACCCTCAAGCACTCCCCCAACGCAATCTACATCGTGTTGACCAACCCGCTCGACACCATGGCCTACCTGGCCATGAAGGTCACGGGGCTGCCCGCGAACCGCGTCATCGGCCAGGCGGGCGTGCTGGATGCGGCCCGCATGAGCGCCTTCGTGGCGCTGGAGACGGGCGTGAGCGTGGAAAACATCAACTGCTACGTGCTCGGCGGCCACGGCGACGAGATGGTGCCGCTCACCCGCCACTCGAACATCGCCGGTATTCCGCTGCGCGAGTACCTGCCCGCCGACAAGCTGGAAGCCATCGTCAACCGCACCCGCAAGGGCGGCGGCGAGATCGTCAACCTGCTCAAGACCGGTTCGGCCTACTATGCGCCCTCGATGGCCGTGGTGCAAATGGCCGAAGCCATCCTGAAGGACAAGCGCCTGATCGTCCCGTGCGCGGCCTACATGAACGGCGAATACGGCCTGAGCGACATGTACTTCGGCGTGCCTGTCATGCTGGGCGCCAACGGCGTCGAGAAGATCATCGAGTACAGCCTGGATGCCGATGAGAAGGCAGCCTTCGACAAGTCCGCGGTATCGGTCAAGGATACCCACGACGCCCTGCGCAAGCTGGTCACTTTCTAATCCGACTTGAACGCGGCCTGCTCCCATTGTCAGGCCGCGTTCTTATATTTTGAGGAGGTCCTATGATTCTGCACGATAAGATCGAAGCCCAATTGCCCGCCTGGCGCGACCGCATTAAATCCCTCAGCAAGGAACATGCCGACGTTGTGGTCGACCACGTCACGGTCGGACAGATCGTGGGCGGGATGCGCGACATCAAGTCGCTGCTGACCGATGTCTCCTTCGTGGACCCGGCGGAGGGCATCCGTTTCCGCGGCATGTCCATCCCCGAATTGCTCAAGGCCCTGCCAAAGGCCCGCGGCAACAAGATGCCGCTGGTGGGCGGCCTGTATTACCTGCTGATGATCGGTGAAGTGCCGACCCGCGAGCAGGCCCTGGAAGTGGAAGCCGAATGGGCCAAACGCGCCGACGTGCCCGATTACGTCTACAAGATGCTCAAGTCGATGCCGAAGGAAACCCACCCGATGACGCTGTTCTCGCAGGCCGTGCTGGCCCTGCAGAACAACTCGGCCTTTGCGCGCATGTACCACGAGGGCATGAAGAAGGATCACTACTGGGAACCCGCCCTCGAAGACAGCATGGACCTGACCGCCAAGCTGCCCGTGATTGCGGCCTTCATTTACCGCATGAAATACTTCGGCGAGGCCAAGAAGCCGAAATACAACCCCAAGCTGGATTACGGCGCGAACTTTGCCCGTATGCTCAAGGTGGAGGATAAGAAGGGTTACGCCGAGCTGGCGCGCCTGTACTTCATCCTGCACAGCGACCACGAGTCGGGCAATGTCTCGGCCCACACCATGCACCTGGTCGGCTCGGCCCTTTCGGACCCGTACCTGTCCTTCTCCGCCTCGCTCAACGGCCTGGCTGGACCTTTGCACGGCCTGGCCAACCAGGAATGCCTGGGCTGGCTGCTGGACGTCCACAAGCAGTTTGGCGGCGTCCCCACCCGCGACGAGTTGTACAAGTTCGCCTGGGACACGCTCAACAGCGGCAAGGTCATCCCCGGCTATGGCCACGCCGTCCTGCGCGTGCCCGATCCGCGCTACACCGCGCAGTTGGACTTCGCCAAGAAGCGCTTCCCCGATGATGACCTGGTCCGCCTGGCGGATATGGTCTTCGACGTGGTGCCGATTGTGCTCAAGGAACAGGGCAAGGCCAAGAATCCCGCCCCGAACGTGGACGCGATCAG
>JBMOMS010000235.1:0-1285 GCA_049324895.1 Chloroflexota bacterium | reverse complement strand
GAATCCTTGCGAGTCTGTGTCAGGGAGGCGGCCAGAGCGATCATCGCGGCATACGCGTCCATGCACTCACGCAATTGCGCCGCGGTCGGGTAAAAACTGCATTTATTATCGAAATCAAAATACATCTCGGAACTGCCGTATTCCTTGATGGACGGTGTAAATCTTTCTTCGAAGGCGCGAACTTTTTCAGCCAGTGGCAAGAACTTTGCTTCCATGAGGTTTCTCCTAATGCCCTACATCAGTCCTTGTAATCTGCCCCCAACTTTCTGACATCCACACGCGTTGTATCGGCGCGGATATAAATCCCGTTAGACAGGCGCACGTACTCGGGGTGGTCATCCATGAAAGCGGCCAGCTTATTGAAGTTATCTGCGATCACATCGGGTTTCAGTTCCAGGATGCTGTAGGCGTAATTCCATTTGTTATGGCCTGGGACAAAGGCCGTGGCGGGCAGGCCCTTGGCGATAACCGCGTCACTCTTGCCCAGCAGGTCGATGATCGCGCGCTCGGAGAAGTAGGGAATCTGTCCCGCGGCATGCACGGCGATGACCGCGTCCGCGTCGGTGGATTGCTGGAGGTGCAATCCCAGCTTTGCGCGCTGGATGTCGGTGCGCAGCATGGGCGCGTTGGACAGAGTCCACGCGGCCCACGGCTCCCCGCTGACGATGAGCAGGGCGCCGAGTCCGATGGCTAGAGCAAGCACAGCGGGGTTGAACGTGGGACTTTGTTTTTCTGAACCGCTAAGCGCGCGAAGACCGCGAAGATTTAAAAGGGAAGAGCCCTGTATGATGTGGTCGAGAGATAGTGCAAATAAAATAAACAGCGCAGGCATGCCCTGTGTGATGAAGCGGTTGGCTGAGTCGACCAACTCCTCGGCGTAGTCGCCGCCCACCCAAACCGAGTAGGCAACCTGGGCGAAGAAGAGCAGCAGCAAGGCAAGCGACTCGCGGGTGCGCAGGTCTTTGAAGAGCGTCATGCCCAGCAGGGCAACCAGCAGCGGCATGAGGAAATCGCGCGCGGCGTAGTTGTTCAGCGCCAACAATCCCACGCGGATGCGCTCCCAGGCGGTCACGCCGTTGACTTTGAGATAGTAGGTATTGGGCAGGAAGTCGCCGAAGTAGGATTTTTGAAAGAAAAGAATCGCCGCGAGCACCACAACCGAAACGATGGCAGGCAGGATGGCCTTGCGCGGATTCTTACTGGCCAGGTAAACGATCAGAATCCCCACGGGCAGGGCCGCGTCCATGCGGATCAGCAGGGCCAGGCCGAGGACGAGAGTCAGCCA
>JBMOMS010000234.1:0-5601 GCA_049324895.1 Chloroflexota bacterium | reverse complement strand
TAATGATTTCAGCGTTCATGACCCGTTCGACGCCTGTCCAACCTCCCAAGAACGATGGCCGCCTCCCGTACCGGTTGCGCGGTCTCCTGCTATCGTCCACTGAACTGGCCTTGTTTCGCGCATTGATGAAGATGAGCGAGGGCTTTTACATCATCTGCCCAAAGGTGGCCTTGAACGATCTCTTCACCATCGTCCGCCCCAATGAGAACGTGCATTATTTCAACAAGATCTTCCGCAAACATGTGGACTTTCTTCTGTGCGAGACCGTCAGCATGAAGCCTGCCTTTGCCGTGGAACTGGTCAAGCCGGTCGCAAAATCCGAGACCCGTTCCGCCGACCAGTTCATGGAGGACCTGTTCCTGGAGGCGGGCCTCCCGTTGGTGCATGTGCCGACGGCGGAGGAGTACGCCATATCCGACCTGGTCAACCTGTTCCACCTGGCGATGACCAGGCTCCAGGCGGCATCCCACGCGGAAGTCGCATCCGACTCGGTGCCGATGTGCCCCATTTGCGGGCGCATGATGGTGCTGCGCGTGCATCGCGACGGTCCGCAAAAAGGCAGGGAATACTACGGCTGCATGGATAATCCGCGCTGCCCAGGGGTGGTCCCATTACGTTGATCGGTGCCCATTTCGAGAAAGGTTTATAGGTATGGTAGAAAATGTAAAGGTAGATATCAAGGGGAATGTCAGCGGCCAGGTGGCCGTGGGCAGTTACATCCTCCAGATTGGCAACGTCAACGGGGGCGTGGTCAACGTGGCGGCGCCATCCAGCGCCGCGCGTTATGTCCGCCGCCCCGCGCCTGTGTCCCTGCGTCCGCGTCCGTTTCAGGCTCTGCTGGATCGCGAGACCGAGTTTGCGACGGTCAGGGAGGCTTTGCAATCCTCCGCGCCCGTTTCTTTGTTTGGCGATGGTGGTATCGGCAAAACCTCCTTTTTACGCCAGTTGGCCCACCTGCCCGAGATTGCCCAGTTTGCCGATGGGGTCGTCTTTTTGGATGTGACCGACCTGCGCCTCGACGACCTGCTCCAATCCCTGTTCGATGCGTTTTATGACAGTCCGCCCAGCTTCAAGCCGACCGAGGCCGAGATCCGCCTTGGCTTGCAGAACCTGCGCGCGCTGATCATCCTCGACGACCTGGAACTGGCCCGCGACGAAGTGACCACCCTGCTGGATGCCGCGCCGCAATGTCAGTTCGTGCTGGCGTCGCCTCAGCGCAACCTGTGGGGCGAAGGGAAACTCGTCCCGTTGGGCGGGCTGCCCGAAGCCGAGGCTTTGGCGCTCTTCGAACGGGAGTCAGGCCGAACGTTCGGCGACGGGGAACGGGATCAGGTCAAGGCGTTGTGCGTGTTGATGGGCGGGCATCCGCTGCGCATTCTGCAAGCTGCCGCCCTGGTGCGCGAGCGGAATCTGGCCGTGGCGAACCTGCTGAATCAGGCTCAGGCTCAACACCCCGAACAGGCGATCGCCAATTCCGCGCTCAACACGCTGACCGAAACCCAAAGGCGGATTCTGGCCATCCTGGCCGCCTCAGACGGGGCGGTTATTTCGCTCGACCACCTGCTGGCGCTGACCAGCGACCCCGAGGTTCAGGCCGCCGCGCGCGGACTGATGAACCTGGGGCTGGTGCAGGCGCACAGTCCGCGCTACAGTTTGCGCGGCGACCTGGTGCTTACCTTGGCAACCTCCTGGAACCTGGCCTCGTGGGAGGACACGCTGATCAACTACTTTGTCAACTGGGTGGCGCAGCAGCCATCGCAGATGTTGATGGAGGAGTCGGCTGAGGCGCTCATCCGCGCGGTGAAGAAGGCCGAGGAGAAGAAGAAATGGCCCGAGGTCATCCGCATCGGGCGCGCGCTCGAAAAGACCTACGCGTTATGGAAGCGCTGGCAGTCCTGGTCTGAGATCTTGAATATCCTTCTCAAGGCCGCGCGGGCATTGGGTGATAAACATATCGAGGGGTGGGTCCTGCATCAACTGGGCAGCCGCGCCATGTGTCTCGGCCTGGCGGAACAGGGCAAGGCCTTGCTCTCGCAGGCGCTCGACATCCGCCGCCTGATCGGCGACAAGGCGGGGCTGGCCGTTACGCAGCACAACCTGAACGTGCTGATGGGGATTCCGCTCCCCGTCCAGGGCGGGCAGTCGGGCTGCCGTCGTTTTTTCAACTGCGGATGCGGCGCGGCCATTGCGGCAGCATTGGCTGTGGTTGTTCTGGTGGTCATTGGATTTTGGTTGTATCCAGATGCGCCGCCTGTGACGCCCGCGCCCTTCATCGAAAGCGATACCCCCGCGTTCACTGCGGCTTTCACGGACACCCCAGCCGCCGTTTTCACCGACCCCCCCTTGCCAACACAGAGCCTGACTCTCGCGCCAGCGATGACGCCCACTGCGCCTCCAGTCATCCTGTTCGATTTTGTCGACTCTGCCAACGAAGCCTTTTGGCGCGAATACTATGCAACCTACGAAGGCGGCCAGACTTTTGGGTATGACAATAACGGCAGCCTGAAGTTTCTGATGGAACCCTATGCCCCCTCTCCCATCGATTTCGTCTTCGAGAATTTCTCCTCATACGCTGGCTGGGAACAGAGTCCGGAGCTTTCATCGGGTCAGGTCGATCATCGGGTCATTTTGGCCTATCCGTATTGCGGCGAGTCGGGCTGTTTCAATCGGAAGATGGGCGGTTATTACGATCTGTCGATGTTTATCCTGCGGGAGGGGGATACCCTGGCCTTCCAAACTGGTTTTCACTACCCTCCTGCGCTCGAAAGCAATGAGGATGGGGTCACATTCCGCCTCTTATTCAGCGAGGGCGAACTTCAGGATGCGATCGTGATTGGCGAATGGCCCCAGGTCAATGATGGGACCCTGCAGGATTGGGAAGTCTTCATCCCGCCCGGATTGTTCGGAAAGAGCGGGATTTTCCTCCTGGAGGTGGATGCAGGTGGAAACTCCAGCAATGACTATAGCGTGTGGGTGCGGGCACAATTGATCCGCCCGTAGCGGTTATTTTGCATCGCCTGCCCTGGGGCGCGGGGCGAAGGATGACAAAAAAGCCCCGCCATGTCAGGCGGGGCTTGAATGTTTGCGCCAAGTTGTTACGGGCTTGGGACAGTGGTCACAGTACCCTCGAATACCCAGGGGCCGTCTATGGTCATTGCCTCGCGGCGCGCTCCATGGATGCGCACTATTGTTCAACAGGAGGTGGCGCCGCCGGACGCGACGGTATCCAACTATCTACATCTACTCCTTCTGCTGCCCACCAGCCCGTTGTTCTCAGTTGTTCATCGAGTAAATACTCAATAAGGATATTTCCCTTTTTATCCTTTATTACAATCTTGCACATCACCACTTGAGCCCCTTGAGCATTTGTTTTAGCCATCAATGGCTCAAGCGAGGTAATGAATTTTGGAAAGGCCAGATTAATTTCTTCCATGGAGGATGCTTTCAATTCTATGGATATGGTCTGGTACCCTTCAAACGATGAAATATTAATGGCGCTAACGGACATTCCATAAATGTTTATGTTCTGCGTAAAAATATCCTTGGCAATATTTTCAGACACACTTGACGGAGGTAACTTTACGTACATCACATCAGCATCAATGCTAACTTTTCTCCAATAGATGGATTCTCCGTGCTTATTAATCAGGTTTTCTGTAACGGCGCTTACTTTATATCCTTTTTCGCTGGCCAGGAGAACTTCTCGAATAGGAATATGGAGGTTTATAAAGTCTTCAGGCGCAAATTTTTCATTCTCACTGGCACTTTGGAGAACGATATTTAATACTGTGCCATCACCAATAGCTTGGATATCAACAACTGGTATGTTTTGTTGCTTTAACTTATCTAACAGATGATTGGCAACATCTTGTTGCGGTGCAGTGAACAACAAATAACCGCTCTGTGCTTGTGCGTTGAGATTTGAGACCAGGATAATTCCTGCCATAATAAAAATCAAAGTGATTATCAGTAGAGGCTTTTGGTTTTTCATTGTTGATCTCCTTATGGCCCATAGTTACGAAATTCATGGTTGTGGATTTTTTCAACAGAATAGGGTATATCTTCACGCCACCTTGATTGCTCGAACAATATCCATTGATCATTTGAATTCCTGTAGTAAACGTCGGAAAAATAAGAGTTCAATTCATTTTGAGGATTTATATGAACTTCAGAATGAGCATTAACATCATGAGGCACCGATGTTCCTGTGTTACCGCAACCCATTTCAACGTTGCTGATGAACGCGCACCAAACAGTTCCAGTAACCCACTCTACTCTATATTCCACGCTCTCTCCCCAGAGCTGGGGTGCATAATTTATAGCCGGCGGGCAACTATTAACTGCGCATACTTCCACATATCCGAGTGGGAAATCGTACCATTTGTAATAACGCCAACCAGTTTGAATCCAAAATAGCTGATTTGTAGTTGTTACATAACTACTTTCGCCACTCTCCAAGATATGGAGAGCCTGTAGTGGGGTTGATATATGTGCCCTGACTCCGCACGCACCACCTTGACTATTTCCTGTATACCACCTTACCTGTTGGGTAGGTGTACTTGTGATTGTCGCTGTGGGAGTTATCGTAGATGTGCTGGTTTTCGTTGCGGTAGGCGTGACCGTCATGAAATTCTGGTTGCTGTACAGATAGATATGGCCCACAATCGAGTAGCCGGTGATGGGCCAATTCACGTCACCCCTGACGGCCAACCCATTCGGCCAGCCGCCGCTGCCTGGAATGTATCGCCAGTCGTTGGCGACATTGTTTTTTACACATACGCTCGTTCCTCCTGTGTCATTGGTAAACCAAGGATACCAGATGCCTGACGCATCGAAAGGTTGGATATGAACTGCAGAAGACACCGTGTTTGAAACATAGCCGGAAGTCTCGCAATGGATGAAACTCGAGGTCATACCCATTTCACCGCCATTTGTCGTGCGCTGATATGTGCCAATAAAAATATATCCAGCCGTTGCCCCGCCGGTTAGTCCGCTGACGCTAATGTCGATATTGTAATCCAAATACGTGCCATAGTCCGTGCAGGTCACGCCGGGTGCAACCGTATCGCAACTCAATACCCCAGAGACCAGCGTAGCGGTGGGCGAACTGGTGGGAGGTCTTGCCGTTACTGTCCTGATCAAAGTGGGCAAGGGACTGAGCGGCACGTTGGGGGAGGCCAGCACGGGCTGGACTTGGGCCGCCAGGACGACCGAGTTTCCAATGTTGAAGTGGAGTGTCACCAGCCCCACAAGGGCAAGTCCAAGTAGAATTTTTGTCTTTTTGAACCAAACTTGTATCACATTCCTCCTTGCAAATGATGGAATTCCTCGTTTGACTTTCTGCTTTATGTTACCCCCCCCATTTTTGTCAAGGCATTTGCTCCGGTGATAATCTTCGTCCTGTTGTGTTATTTTGATAAATCACCCAAGTTGATACCTCGAGGTCAACTTGGGTTAAAAAAAACGCTTTCCGTCAATACCTTCGCCAATTTTGAAAAAGTTACAAATTGTGGTGCGGGATGGCATCCCGCAATGCCAGATATAGCCAGAAACTTGCTGCGATCACCAGATATGGTAGGCGGATTGCCAATCCGCCCCACG
>JBMOMS010000233.1:0-5604 GCA_049324895.1 Chloroflexota bacterium | reverse complement strand
GGCCTTCGGCCTGCTCGAACTGGTCAAGAACATCGGCGTGATCGGGCTGATCATCACGGTTTTCTACCAGCTTCTGAAATGGCTGGATCGCAGCAAGCGGCCCGCCCTGTAAGTTTGAATCAAAAAGAGCCAGCTCGACGCTGGCTCTTTTTGATTCAAAAACCATCCCCCAAAAGGTTGAAGAATCTAAAAAATGGCTTCAAAATCCTAAAATATCCACTTGAAATCCTTGACAAAATTTATATTGTACTTATAATAATCAAAAATCTAAAAGTTCTTTTTTGAGATTATTGAGGCAGCCATGAAAAATCCTGAACAGCCTGTTCCCCAACATTGGGCCGTCCGCTTCTTTACCATTTGGAGCGGCCAGGCATTCTCCCTGCTTGGATCGGCGCTGGTGCAATTCGCCCTGATCTGGTGGCTGACGCAGGAGACCGGCTCCGCGGTAGTGCTGACCATGGCCACCCTGGTCGCCATGCTGCCGCAGGTCGTGCTGGGACCCTTCGCCGGCGCCATCGTGGATCGCGGCAGCCGCCGCCTGATCATGATGCTGGCCGATGGGGCCATCGCCGCCTTTACGCTGCTGCTGGCTTGGTTGTTCGCCACGGGGCAGGCCCAGGTTTGGCATGTGTACGTCATCCTGGCCATCCGTTCGTTGGGCGGCGCGTTCCACTTCCCCGCCATGGCAGCCTCCACGCCTTTGATGGTGCCCGAGAAGCACCTTACCCGCATCAGCGGCCTGAACCAAACCCTGCAAGGCGTGATCGGCATGATCGCCCCACCGGCCGGCGCGCTGCTTATCGAAGTGCTGTCCACCCAGGGCGTGCTGATGATCGACGTGGTCACCGCCATCATCGCCATCCTGCCGCTGTTCTTCTTCACCATTCCCCAACCCGAACGCAAAGCCCCCGAGGCGCACGAACAACCCTCCAGCCTGTTCGATGATATGCGGGCAGGCCTGCGCTACGTGCGCAGTTGGCCCGGGCTGATGACGATCCTGGGCATGGCCTTCTTCCTCAACTTCCTGCTCACGCCCACAGGCTCGCTCATGCCGCTGCTCATCACCAAGCACTTCGGCAGGGGCGCGCTGGAATTCGGCCTGATGGACTCGGCCTCCGGGCTGGGCATGATCCTGGGCGGGCTGACCCTGAGCATCTGGGGCGGCTTCAAAAAACGGATCGCCACCTCCCTGACCGGCATCGTCGGCATCGGCCTGGGCGTGATGTTGACCGGCGCGGCCCCGGCCGGGCTGTTTTGGCTGGCCGTGGTCGGCGTGTCGCTGAGCAGTTTCATGTCTCCCGTTGCCAACGGCCCGCTGGGCGCCATCCTGCAGGCCAACGTCCGCCCGGACATGCAGGGACGCGTGATGGCCCTGGTCGGCAGCGTAGCCACCGCCATGACCCCGCTTGGCCTGATCATCGCCGGGCCATTCTCGGACCTGTTTGGAATCCGCACCTGGTATTGGGCCGCGGGGCTGCTCACCATCCTGATGGGTCTGGCGGGATTTTTCATCCCCGCCGTGATGAATGTGGAAAGCAACCGCGAAGGCGTGATGGAAGTCCCGCCGCAGGCCGCCCTGACCTCCGCTGATTAATTCTCCCCAGACGAAGCAGGCCCAAAGTCCACTGGACTTTGGGCCTGCTTCCGTTATACCGCACTCGGGTATTATATAGAGGGTCACGGAGCGCCGTTCAGTCTCCATTCCGAACTTCCCGGAGTGCGGACTTCCATCCGAAATTCCAGAACAGGCCGAAGCCCGCATTCCGTTTTTTGGATCGACTCTTATTGGATGAAACTCCCCAGCGGGCCTTGCGGGTCGATGATATCCTTCAGCGCGCCATACGGAACCATGACTTCCTGGGGGCCGGCCGCGTAAGGCGCCACCTGGTACTCGTTGAAAGTGATCAACAGGCCATCCGCGGTGATGTTCCAGTTCTGATAATTCTCGGGCAGCGGGTCGGCGCCGAAGGCAAAGGCCTCGAAACCGATATTGCGGGTGGACAACTCAGCCCGGCACTGATCCGAGATGACTTGCAGGTAGCTGGCATCCGCCTTGAAAAGCTCCTCGATGCCCACCACCCGGCCATCCTCGATGTTGAAATTGACGCTGCGAATCTCATGAAAAGGATGCGCCGCGCCGTCCACGTACCCGGTGATCAGGTATCTGATGCTGATGATCTCACCGGGCGGAGAGACCAGCGCGTAACGCATCTCCAGCGAACTACCGCCGGTGACCGGCTCGATGGGCAGTTCCGCCAGGGCGGTTCTGAGGTCATTGGAAAATAGTTGAAAGATGCCGTAGGTCAGTTCATTAAAGGCCTTCACGCGCGGGTCATCGACCCCGATGATGGTGGGGATGTCGGCCTTGATGGTGAAGACCGGATCCACGCCGTTTTCCTCGAAGGGCATGGGCGAGACCTTCACCTGCTGACTCAGCGGAAGGTTGGGATTCAGGACGACCGGGCCGGGCAAGGTGGGCGCGGGAGCGACAGATGGGCCGCAGCCGGCTACGAGCAGGGCCAGGCTGGACAGGACGGCGGCTAACGTTGTGTACAGGGACTTCATAAAGATGGTTCTCCTTGGACACAGTATACCCGCAAGCAGGCCCGCCCTGCCCAGTCGATTCACAGCCCCAGGGGGATGAAGATCTTCCCGAATCCCAGGTAGGTGCCGTCGAACTCGTACATCAATCCTTGCGCTGTGTCGGGGACTTCGAACTCGGCGGTGGTAATCAACTGTCCGCCGGGGAAGAGCGTGTTGTAGTCCATCGCGAAATAGGACGAGTAGCCGAATCCGTCCGCGTCCTTGAGATAGGCGGCATAGGTCGGGTCGATCTCGATGTCCTGTGAGCCGAGATTCTGGAAGACCAGGTCGACATGGACTTTCTTGTAGCGGGTGGGCGTCTGACCGTCGACGGGCGGCTGGCTGACTCCCGTCACCTGGATGCTCAGGTTCCCCAGGGTGACGGCTTCGCCCATGCGGTGGATGGCCTGCGGACGCTCTCCCTCCAGGGTGGCAGGAACATCCGCGGCGCACGGACCCGGCCCCAGGTCCCAGACGATGCGCTGGGCGGGCAGGTTGTAATTGGGGTCGGCCTCCAACACCAGCAGGGCGGGCTGTTCCTCCACCAGCATGAACGTCAGCCAGGTGCGGATGCGTTCCCCAGGGGCCAGGGTGGTATACAGCACCTCGAAGGTATCCTGGCCGTGGCTGTCCTTGACCGTGTAGTTGTCGCCGGTGTACAGGGTGGCGTTCCCGCGGTTGACCATGAGCATGTCCACGTACAGGGTCGGGGCGGGCATGAAAGGTTCCTCGACCAGCACCCAGCCCAGCACCATCCAGGTCAGGTCGCCCGAGCGGACTTCGTCACCGATCTTGTAGGTGTTTTCCGCGGGGACGTAATTCGGGAGGGGCAGGGTGGCGCGGTCGATGAATTCGGGGCCATAGGTCTTTTCCGCCTCTTCGTTGACGGCCTGGATCGTGCCGACCAGTTCCGGCAACCCGGACGAAATGACCGTGCCAACGGGATTTTGGATTTGAGGTCTTTGAGGCGGGGGCGCGGAGAACGTGGAGCAAGCCAGGCCGCCCAGCAGCAAAACGGCAAATGCCAGACGAATGGATGATTTCATGGGGTTTCCTTTCCAGGCGGCGCCTGAATGTGCTCAGCGAGTATCGATATTGTAGGTCACTGTCCGCATGAGGATAAGCCGCAAAGGTTGGGAATCCCTCCCCTACTTTGGTATGCCTGGAAAACACAGACTCCGCAAGTTCTACCTGCGGAGTTTCTCCAGAAGCAGAGCTTCTGGACTCCATGTTATTCCGCAGCTTGGGTCAACTCGTTTAGGATGGCCAGGGTCTCCTGTTTGCCGCCGTGGCCGTTCTCACCCCCGGGACCGACGCACGAAGGACAGCCGTCGGCGCATTCGCACTGCGATACCAGCTCCAGCGCGCGCTGCATCAACTCGGCGTGGATGTCGAACAGGCGCTGGCTGAAGCCGATGCCCGCCGGGACGAGATCGTACAGCACCACCGAGGGGTTGGGGAAATCCTCGGTCGGGGCCGGCTCGATGTGCGTGCCCAGGTCGCCGCTGTCACACATCAGGAAGAGCGGGGCCAGGTTGCCCAGCACGTAGCTGAGTCCCGCCAGGCCGCTGCGCATGCGCACGTTGGCCTCCACCTTGCGATGACAGGAGGAGCACAGCGTGGTCAGGTTTTCGAGGCGGTTGGCCTCCTCGCGCGAGACAAAGGCCTTGAACGGAACCTTGTGATGCACGTCGTGCTGGCGTCCGTTCTCGGGCGCGCCGCACACCTGGCATTTGAATCCGTCGCGGGCGCGCACCCGTTCGCGGATCTTCGCCCAGCCGGGGCCGTAGTCGTTCGGGTCGTTCGTCCAGGCGCCGGCGTCGCGCAGGCGGTTGACCGTCTCCTCGGAAAGCGAGAGCCAGTAGCCGGTGGTTTGCAGGTCAGTGGGCGGCAGTTCCAGGCCTTCCTGTCCGAGATTCTCGTGGGTGTACCAGCGCCGCTTCTGGAAGCCGGTCACCTGGGTGGTGACTTGCAGTTCGCCCCAGAATTTTTCCGCGCTTCGACCGCGCTCCTCTCCGCTCAGCGCGAGGACTTGCACGGTCGTGCCGCGCATGGGTTCGGTGTAATAGTCCATCGTGGCGGGACGCAGGCGGGCGATGTTCTGTTCGAGATCGAGCGCCTCGACGAAATACGATTGCGCTTCGTGCAGATAGACCGCGCCCGGGTGCACCATCCAGACCGCGCTCTCGCCGTCCACGGTGCCGACGGTGAACGGGCGGCCCTCCTCGTCCTGGGCCTGCAGCACCACCCCCTGCGGCGAGGCGGAACGCAGCGAGATATTTGCGGCGGGATACTGATCGGCCATCCAGAAGAATTTTTCGTCCGAGAAGTGCGCTTCGCGGTTGCCCACCAGGAATTGCAAAAAGTCCTCGACCTGGGCGGCGCCCAAATGTCCGAAGCCCTCGCCCTTTTGGAAGGGCAGTTCGAACATGGCGCAGCGCAGGTGTTCGAGCAGGATCAACAAATGGTCGGGGTTGACCAGCGCCTGCTCGGGCGAGCGCCCGAAAAAATATTCGGGATGATGAGCCAGGAACTGGTCGATGGGATTGGCGGACGCGACCAGCACCGCCGCCGCGGGCTCGAGTCCGCGCCCGGCCCGCCCCGACTGCTGCCACGCTGAAGAGATGCTGCCCGGGTAGCCGACCAGCACCGCCGCGCCCAGCCCGCCAATGTCGATGCCCAGCTCGAGGGCATTGGTCGCCACGACCGCCTTGACCGAGCCGTTGCGCAGGCCTTGTTCAATTTCGCGGCGCTGGGAGGGGAGGTAGCCGGAGCGATAGCCCCTGATGCCCCCTCCCCGGCCCTCCCCCATTTTCTCCGAAAATGGGGGAGGGAGAGATTGCAGGTAAGTCAGGATGATTTCCACGCTGCGCCGGGAGCGCGCGAAAACCACGGTCTGCACATTTTGTTCAATGAGATCCTGGGTCAGGCGCACGGCTTCGAGCAGGGAACTCTTGCGCAGGCCGATGGACTCGTCCACGACGGGCGGATTGTAGATGATGAAGTGGCGTGGGCCGCGGG